>DATGOR010000168.1:0-2341 GCA_035305805.1 Vicingaceae bacterium
TTGTTCTTTTTTAGTCGCAGGTAGTTGAGGTAATTGAGTAAAATGCGGCTAAATGGGATAAAAACAAGCACACCCACCAAAATACTTACAATGTATTTGTTGGAAAAAGAAGAAGCTTCCGGGAATAAAAAATGGTTGGAAGTAAGGAAAATAGTACCTCCCAACAATAATCCATAAACAGTATTTTTAACACTTACATCTTTTTTATATCCACCGGCAATAGCAATGCCGAGTAAGAAAGACAATAACACATTTAGCACATTTAAAACACCATATTCATCAAAAAAATCGAGTTGATTGGGGAAACCCAAAAATGGTTTTACAGCATTGAGAATCACCAAAGAAATAAGGATAAAAAGCACGTCAATCAGAGGTAGTTTTATAGCACTGATAAAACGTTTTAAAATCGCTAAAAAAGCCCTCAGGTAAATAGCAATGTTGATGAAAAAAGAAAATGTTTTTGCCTTGGCAGCATAGTGTTTTTTGGCAAAAATAATCATGGCATTGTAAAAAACAAACACATAGTTGATGCTGCCTTTTTTGGTGCTTTCTCCTTTGTAATGAATGATTTTGGTGGAAGGAAAATAATAGTTTTTATAACCTGCCTGAATAATGCGGTAAGACAAATCAATGTCTTCACCATACATAAAAAAAGCTTCATCCAAATAGCCTATGTTGTCCAGCACACTCTTTCGCATCCACATGTAAGCTCCCGAAAGCACTTCAATTTCGGCTGTTTTATCATTGTCTAAATAACTTAAATGGTAGGTGCTAAACTTGGTAGATTTAGGAAAAAGTGCCGATAAGCCAAAAATTTTGTAAAAAGAAGCAGCAGGGGTAGGTAATCCACGTTTCGATTCGGGAAGGAAAATACCGTTTCCGTCCACCATTTTTACACCCAAACCACCCATTTCGGGATGTTGGTCGGAAAAATCGATACATTTTTTAAACGCATCTTCTTCCACTACCGTATCCGGATTTAACAACAAGATGTATTCGCCTTTAGCCACTTTCATGGCTTGGTTGTTCGCTTTAGAAAAACCTACATTCTTTTTATTAGCAATAATAATTACTTCCGGAAATTTCTCCTTTACCATTATTAGGGAGTCATCGGTAGAGTTGTTGTCCACCACAAAAACTTCTGCGGCAATACCTTCTTTTGCCTTGTAAACAGCGTAAAGACATTGCTCTAAAAAATTTTTAACGTTATAATTAACTATGATGACCGAAAGCTTCATTCAACAGTATTTATTTTACAAGTAGTTAACGTAAAGAAAGGGTGTTTTCAAAAGGCACACGGTTTAAAATAGAGCGTCCGAGGGTGAGTTCATCGGTATATTCTAATTCATCGCCAATACCTATTCCACGAGCAATGGTAGTGATTTTTATTGGCAAATCTTTAATTTTTTTAAAAATATAAAAATTGGTGGCATCGCCTTCCATGGTAGCACTCAATGCTAAAATAATTTCCTGAATATTTTCTCTTTGGATGCGTTCAAAAAGTTCAGCAAGTTTAATGTCATTAGGACCTATGCCCTCCATCGGGGAGATGATGCCGCCTAAAACATGGTATTTACCACTAAATTGATGGGTGTTTTCAATGGCAATTACATCCAATACATTTTCTACCACGCAAATAGTTTGGTCGTTTCTTTTAGGATTTTCACAAATGCTGCAATGAGCTTTTTCACTGATGGTGAAACAGCTTTTGCAATAATTAATTTCGTTGGCAAGTTGCACAAAAGCATTACCAAAGGCAGTAATATCTTCGTAGTTACCACTTAGTAAGTGAAGCACTAAGCGGGTGGCTGTTTTTTTGCCAATACCCGGTAGGGAAGAGAGTTGTTCAACAGCTTTGTTAAATGAAGAAGAAAAAATTTCGTTCATAAAAAGAATGATTTCGGATGTAAAATTTTAGTGATGTAAAAGTACTCATAATTATTTATCCTTATGATAAAACGGCTGTATGTAATGGCTAAGATTTTCACCGACTGCTGTGCATAATTCAGAAAAATCTTGCAAAAAAAATTAGTTAAATTCTGCGTAAACTTGTACTTTTGGCTTTTATGGAATTTTCAGCAGAACAAATAGCAGGCTTACTTAACGGAGAAATTATAGGGAATCCGCAAGTGAAAGTAAGTAAATTATCAAAAATTGAAGAGGGAGAACCACAATCTATCTCGTTTTTAGCCAATATGGCTTATGAGCAATATCTTTATACTACTGATGCTTCCATAGTTATTATAAATAGAGATTTAAAACTTCAAAAACCTGTTAAAGATACGTGTACTTTGATAAAAGTGGAAAACGCTTACGAATGTTTTGCTAAGTTGTTGGAAAC
>DATGOR010000169.1:0-9520 GCA_035305805.1 Vicingaceae bacterium
AAAAAAGGTTATTTTTATGAAAAAATAACCTTTTTTATTGGCTATAACTTTACCATCCTATTGGAATGAGTATATTTGCCCACTAAAAAATTAAAAAAATGAAACGTTTATTTTTTGCTTTGGCAGCAAGCACCTTATTACTAGCTTGTGGTACAGATGAAGAAAGCCAAATCACTTCAGATTTAATCAATAATCCAATAACTGCAGCAGACTCTTCTGCAATAGATAAAGATAATTTGCCTTTTTTTGAATTTGAAGAAGAAGTAAAGGATTTTGGACAAATTACCCAAGGCGAGTCTGTAAAAACTATTTTTAAATTCAGAAATGTTGGTAAAAGCAATTTAATTATTTCTTCGGCACAAGGCAGTTGCGGATGTACCGTTCCTCGTTGGCCAAAAGAGCCTATTAAACCGGGCGAAAGAGGTGAAATTGAAGTAGTTTTTAACTCTGAAGGAAAATCAGGGTTACAAAACAAAACCATTACGCTGGTAGCTAACACCATCCCTAACACTACAGTAATTGCCCTTAAAGGAGAAATATTGGCTCCACAATCAAAATAATTTACAATTTAAATTTTTATTATATGAACACAATTTTATTAATGGCTTCTCCTGAAGGAGATCAAGGTGGTGGATTACAAACATTATTAATGTTTGGACTTATATTTTTGGTTTTTTATTTCTTTATGATAAGACCTCAAGTTAAAAAACAAAAAGAACTTAAAAAATTTAGAGAATCTCTACAAAAAGGAGCTAAAATTGTTACTATTGGCGGCATTCACGGAAAAATTGCCGAAGTGAAAGACGAAACGGCTATTATTGAAGTAGAAGGTGGCAACCGTCTAAAAATTGAAAAAGCAGCTATTGCAAAAGAATTTTCAGCTGAAGAAATGGAGAAAAAATAATTTCTCCATTTTTTTTCCTATGACTGCTTCTGAAAAAAATAACTCCTCTCCTATTGTTATTGGGCTTACCGGTGGTATTGGCAGCGGAAAATCTACCGTAGCCGAAGTTTTTAAAACCCTGCAAATTCCGGTGTTTAATTCCGATTTAGAAGCAAAAACACTCTATTGTCATCCCGAAATTCAGTCTCAAATTATTGCTCTTTTCGGAAATGTTTATTTCCCCAATGGTCAACTAAATAAACAACAATTAGCAAACATCGTTTTTAATGACAAAAAAAAACTACAAAAATTAAACAATATTATTCATCCTGCTGTTGCCAAAAAATTTGACAACTGGCTAAAGCAACATCAAAAAAATTCTTTTGTAATAAAAGAAGCCGCTATTTTAATTGAGTCAGGAGCAGCCAAACAGGTAGATAAAATCATTGTTGTTACTGCACCCAAAACCGAACGTGTGCAACGGGTTATGCAACGAGATAATGTTTCCCAACATGAGGTTGAACAACGTATGCAACACCAACTTACTGAAGAAGAATTACTAAAACATGCCCATTATGTTATTTCAAATGATGGAAAATCATTAATAATTCCGCAAATATTAACGTTAATAGAAAAGCTTAAATAATACTTCATCTTAATACTTCTATTTTTTTGTTTTTTTTCTCTACTTTTATGATTTAGAAGTAGTAACTATGGAAATTATCAACTCTGTTTTTTCTTGGCTTATCAAAAAACGAATCCATCAAATGGAATTGTTTATGAAGTATCCTATCAATGTACAAACAGAATTACTCCACAAACTACTTCAAGATGCCAAAAACACCGAATGGGGTAAAAAACATGGCTTTTCCAATATTGTAAATTACAACGACTATGTTTCTAAAGTACCGCTTCAAACCTATGAAGATATTGAACCTTTTGTACAACGAATCAAACAAGGCGAACAAAATATTTTATGGCCTACAGAAATAAAATGGTTTGCAAAATCATCGGGAACATCTACCGGAAAAAGCAAATTTATTCCTGTAAGCAAAGAATCGCTTGAAAATTGCCACTACAAAGGAGGTAAGGATTTGTTGGCAATATATCATAACAACCATCCTGATTCAAAACTTATTTTAGGCAAAACGCTAGTAGTTGGAGGAAGCAGCAAGCTCAATTCACTTAATGGAGGCAACTCCTACTTTGGTGATTTATCGGCTATTATCATGAAAAACTTTCCTTTTTGGGTAGAAATAAGACGAGTTCCTGAGCTTTCTATTGCACTGATGGAAGAATGGGAGGAGAAAATTGAGCAAATGGCTAAAAGCACTACCAACGAAGATGTTTCGAACATTTCGGGCGTGCCTTCATGGACATTGGTGCTACTCAAAAGAATTTTAGAAATAAATGGCACCAATAATATTTTAGATATTTGGCCAAACTTAGAGTTGTACATGCACGGAGGCATCAGTTTTTCACCCTACAAAGAACAATTCAAATCCATTATTCCGTCATCTAAAATGAACTACTACGAAAATTATAATGCGTCTGAAGGTTATTTTGGCATACAAGATCAATCTCATTCCGATGAAATGCTATTGATGTTGGATTATGGAATTTATTACGAGTTTATTCCCATAGAAAATAGCGATGAAAAACAACCAAAAACCATTTCTTTGGAAGCTGTAGAACTTGGGAAAATTTATGAAATGGTCATTACCACCAATGGCGGCTTGTGGCGATACCGCTTGGGCGATACTATACAGTTTACTTCTTTGTTTCCTTTTAGAATTAAAGTTGCCGGACGTACCAAACATTTTATTAATGCTTTTGGGGAAGAACTGATGATACACAACGTGGAAAAAGCCATTGCTGTTGCTGCAAAGAAACATCGGTGCATTATTAATGAATTTACAGCTGCTCCTTATTATTTTGAAGGTAATCAATCCGGAAGACACCAATGGCTAATTGAATTTGAAGTGTTGCCAAACAATATGAACGAGTTTGTACAAACAATTGACCAACAGTTAAAAGAATTGAACTCTGATTATGAAGCCAAGCGACATAAAAACATGGTGTTAGATGTACCCGAAATTATTCCTGTTACTAAAGGTACTTTTCACCAATGGTTAAAACAAAAAAACAAATTGGGTGGTCAACATAAAATCCCACGATTATCTAATGAAAGAACCCTCGTGGAAGAACTTTTAAAACTACAATAAAATTGGTATGGTATTCGTATTTTTGAATTAAATTTTAAGTATTACTTATGCAAAAAACTGTTGTTTTTATATTATCGTTTTTAGTCTGTTTTTCATTAGTCGCTCAATCCAAAAAACTACCTTTTTCCGGAAAAAATTTTACCACCGACCATTTTGGTTTTTACTACGATATTAATGAAGTAGAAATAGCTAAATATAACCATAAAGGCGAATTGCAATACACCTATAGCAACAATTTGCTGGGAGTTATTTCTAGTGTAGACGTTAGCAACCCATTAAAAATTCTGGTGTATTTTAAAGAATTTACCAAAGTTTTGGTGTTAGACAATACCTTATCCCCTACATCAACTATTTTAGAACTAACCGAACTCAATTTAGAAGAAACTTCTTTGGTTTGTCGATCTTACAACAACGGAACATGGTATTACAACCCTCTTAGGTTTGAATTAACCCGTAAAAACCAAGACTTAACCACTTCTAACGTATCTTCTAACCTTGCCAATTTATTAAATAAAAATATTCAACCCAATTTTTTAGTAGAACACAATAACAGGGTGTATCTGAACGACCCTAAACACGGAATATTGGTTTTTGATATTTTTGGTACTTACCTTAAAACCATCCCCGTTTTTGGTTTACAAACTTTTCAAGTAAAAGAAAAATTTTTATTATTCGTTTCTGAGGAAAATACAGTGATGACTTATGATTTTTTTACCCTTGAAACCAACCAATACCTTTTAAAAACCAACGAACCAATAATTTCTGTGAGAATTGAAGGTAAAAACATTTATTATCTGACCAAAAAAAATGAACTTTATACAGATAAAATCAATTAAAGATAAAAAATAGCTTGTAAAAACTTCTATTTTTGTACTTTTAACGACAATAACAGAAACTCAAAACTTATGTTAATTTCAGTTGCAGGCAACATTGGTTCAGGAAAAACCACACTTACTACTCTTTTAGCAAAACACTACAAATGGGAACCCCATTTTGAAGATGTGGACGACAACCCTTATTTAAATGATTTTTATAATGATATGCAACGTTGGTCGTTTAACTTGCAAATCTACTACCTTACCAGTAGAATAAGTAAAATCCAAGAAATTCGTAAAGGAAAAAAAACGGTGATTCAAGACCGAACCATTTATGAAGATGCTTACATCTTTGCTCCCAACTTACACGCTATGGGGTTAATGACTACCAGAGATTTTGAAACTTATTTTTCCTTGTTCAAACTTCAAGAGACATTTGTTACCCCTCCTGATTTGCTCATCTATTTAAGAGCTTCTGTACCTACTTTGGTAAATCAAATACAAAAAAGAGGAAGAGAATACGAAGAAAGTATTCGTATTGACTACTTAAAACGATTGAACGAAAGATACGAAGCATGGATTTCTACTTATGACCAAGGAAAATTGTTGGTGGTAGATGTTGATAATAACAACTTTTCCGAGAAAGCAGAAGATTTAGGTAAAATAGTTAATGGCATTGATGCTGAAATACATGGTTTGTTTGATGGTAAATAATTATATCAATAATAATAACTTTTAATAGACTTTAAATTTATGGGAAGAGCTTTTGAATTTAGAAAAGCAAGAAAATTGAAAAGATGGGGACAAATGGCCCGAACTTTTTCTAGAATTGGTAAAGATATCGTAATTGCTATAAAAGAAGGTGGTCCAGACCCCGAATCAAACTCAAGATTAAGGGCTGTAATTCAAAATGCTAAGGCAGCCAATATGCCTAAAGACAACATTGAAAGAGCCATTAAAAAAGCTACATCAAAAGATGTTTCCGATTATAAAGAAGTTATTTTAGAAGGTTACGGCCCACATGGAATTGCCGTTTTAGTAGAAACTGCTACCGACAATAACAACAGAACGGTAGCCAACATAAGAAGCTACTTTAATAAATGCGATGGTAGCTTAGGAGTTTCCGGCTCTGTCATTTTTATGTTTGACCACACTTGCAATTTTAGAGTTGAAAAAACAGGTTTAGACCTTGAAGAATTAGAGCTTGAACTAATAGATTTTGGAGCTGAAGAAGTTTTTGATGATGAAGACGGAATTATTATTTACGCTCCCTTTGAAAGTTTTGGCGCTATTCAAAAATATTTTGAAGAAAAAAATATCGAAATTCTTTCATCAGGGTTTGAACGCATCCCTCAGGTAACTAAAAAACTTACTCCGGAGCAAAAAGCCGATGTAGATAAACTTTTAGAAAAAATTGAAGAAGACGATGATGTTCAAAACGTTTATCATACCATGGATGAATCTGAAGACTAATGGATAACATTATCCTGCTATAAAAACTAACCAATAGTTCGTTCTGTTTGTTAGTTTTTTTTATTTTTACTTCCTTATGGAACATATCAACATATCCACCACTCAAAATGTTAGCATCAACTACCAATTAGCCAATGTAGGCGACAGAATTTTAGCTACCATTTTAGATTACCTGATTTTTATAGCCTATTTTTTTATTGTTTTCTACATTATTGGCACTACAAAAGCTAATCCGGGATTCGGTGTTAGTTCTTTAATTTTTCTGCCTGCTTTGTTTTACGACCTCTATTGCGAAGTACTTTTTAACGGACAGTCGTTTGGAAAATTTGTACTAAAAATTAAAGTGGTAAAAATTGATGGCACACAGCCGGGCTTAGGAAGCTATTTACTTCGTTGGTTGTTTAGAATTATTGAGAGTGCTTTATTTTTTAGCGGTTTAGTTCCATTAATTACCATTTTAATCAATGGAAAAGGTCAGCGTTTAGGTGATATTGCCGCAAAAACAACCGTAATAAAACTATCTAAAAAGAAAAGCCTTGACGATGGCTTTTTAAACATCCCTGACGAAAATTATGAAATACAATTTAAAGAAGTAGATCAACTTACAGAAAAAGATGTAGCCATCATCAGGGAGGTTTTCAACCATGCTAAATCTAAAGGCAATTTTGCTGTTATTAACCAACTTGCCGACAAAACTAAACGTACACTCAACATCCAAACAGAACTTAAAAGCATTGTTTTTTTAGACACCATTATTAAAGATTACGAATACTTTCATGCTCATTCCGGAAAGTGGTAAAAATGTTGTTTCCTAACATTTGATTACTTTTGCTTTTTTCTAAAAAACATTTCAAAGCATGCACAAATTACTCATCAAAAACATCAAATCATTAGTTCAAGTAGAAGATCATCCTGTTGAAAAAGTTAGAGGAAAAGACTTAGCGAAGCTAAATACCATAGAGAATGCATGGCTGGCTATTGAAGAAGACAGAATTATTGCTTTTGGTTCGATGGATGATTGGGGAGGAATTACCGATTGGTCTGATTTGGAAATTATTGATGCCACCGACAGTATTGTTATGCCCACCTTTTGTGATTCACATACTCATTTAGTGTTTGCTGCCAGCAGAGAAGAAGAATTTGTTGATCGAATAAAAGGGCTGAGCTATGAGGAAATAGCTGCAAAAGGTGGTGGAATTCTAAACTCTGCCCGAAAACTTCAAAACTTATCGGAAAACGAATTGTTTGATGCCGCATTAACTAGATTAAACGAAGTAATTAAAACCGGAACCGGTGCCATTGAAATAAAAAGTGGCTATGGATTAAGTGTAGAAAGTGAGCTTAAAATGCTCCGAGTAATTAAACGATTAAAATCTGTTGGAACAGCTGAAATTAAGGCTACTTTTTTAGGTGCACACGCACTGCCCCAAGCTTACAAAACTGACAGAAAGAAATATATAGATTTAATTATTAATGAAATGCTTCCAATTATTCATCAGGAAAAATTAGCCGATTACATTGATGTCTTTTGCGAAAAAAATTATTTTACTCCGGATGAAACCGATTTAATTTTGAAAGCCGGCATTAACATCGGTTTAACCCCAAAAATTCATGTCAATCAATTTAATTCTATTGGAGGTATTCAGGTAGGAATTGCCAATAAAGCACTTTCTGTTGACCATTTGGAAGTAATGACCGAAAAAGACATAGCTGATTTAGCTGCTAGCGAAACCATGCCCACTCTCCTACCCTCTTGTTCTTTCTTCTTAAACATTCCTTATGCCCCAGCTCGTACACTAATTGAAAATAATTTACCTGTTTGCTTGGCATCCGATTACAATCCGGGCTCTACACCTTCGGGAAACATGCCATTTGTGCTTTCATTAGCATGTATTAAAATGAAAATGACTCCGGAAGAAGCTATTAATGCCGCTACTATTAACGGAGCTTACGCTATGGGCTTAGAAAAAGAGCTAGGAAGTGTTTGTGTTGGAAAAAAAGCTAATTTAATCATCACCAAACCTATTCCTTCTTACAGTCATATTCCTTATGCTTTTGGTAACAATCCGGTAGCAACTGTCATCCTTAACGGGAAAAAAATTGACTAATAAATAATACTTAAAACTTATAAATTGTTAACTAATCGTGTGGAAACTCGAGGGGCTTTTTCGTTTGTTCTTCGTAACTTTGACGGCAAAAGAAATCTATGGCAGATATTATTCAACTTTTACCGGACAGTGTTGCTAACCAAATTGCAGCAGGAGAAGTGGTGCAAAGACCCGCTTCAGCGGTAAAAGAGCTTTTGGAAAATGCCATAGACGCAGGTGCTACCAATATATGTTTATCCATTAAAGATGCCGGAAAAACCCTTATTCAAGTTGTTGATAATGGTACAGGAATGTCCGAAACAGACGCTCGGCTTTCTTTTGAACGCCATGCTACTTCCAAAATAAAAGTAGCTGATGACTTATTTCGCTTAAACACTAAAGGATTTAGAGGTGAAGCCTTAGCTTCCATTGCGGCTATTGCTCAAGTAGAGTTAAAAACCAAAATTGCCCAAAACGAGTTGGGAACACAATTGATGATAGAAGGAAGTGAGGTAAAACTTCAAGAAGTATGCACTTGTGCTGATGGGACTTCCATTGCTGTAAAAAATCTTTTCTTTAACGTGCCGGCACGAAGAAACTTTTTAAAATCCAACCATGTTGAAAGTAAACACATTATTGATGAGTTTTTAAGAGTGGCTCTTATTCATCACGACATCGCTTTTAGCATGTATAACGATGGAAATGAAGTATATAATTTAAAACCGGGTTCATTCAGACAACGAATTGTAGGCATTTTTGGAGATAAATACAATACCAAATTAGTGCCCGTTGCTGAAAATACTGATATTGTTACCATCAATGGATTTGTAACCAAACCTGAATTTGCAAAGAAAACCAGAGGCGAACAGTATTTTTTTGTCAACAATAGATTTATAAAAAACGCCTACCTTAACCATGCGGTACAGAGTGCATTCGATCAATTACTTAACAAAGACCAGTTTCCATCTTATTTCATTAATATGCAAATAGATGCTTCTAAAATAGATATTAATATTCACCCTACAAAAACAGAAATTAAATTTGAAGATGAAAGAGCCATTTATGCGATACTAAGAACCGCCATTAAACAAGCTTTAGGAAAAAATAATATTGCTCCAACCCTCGATTTTGAACAAGAAAAAAGCTTTGATTTACCGCTTGCCAAGTACAAAGAAGAAGTAAAAGCTCCCACTATTAGAGTTAACCCTAATTTTAACCCTTTTGAAAAAGAAAAAAGTGGAGCAAGCAACAAGCAAATTCCATCCAGCGGAAATGCCAACCATTGGGACAAACTTTTTGAAGATTTTGAAAAAGATACCCAAACCATTACAGCTGCTTCATCTATGAACGATGCACCTGAACAAGAAGATACGCAAGTTTTTTCTCCTGATTGGGATAAAGAAAGTTCAACCACTAAAACTACTGTTTTACAAATACACAAAAAGTTTATTTTAACTCAACTCAATCAAAATTATTTTTTTATTGACCAACAAAGGGCACACGAAAGGGTATTGTACGAAAAATTTTTAGCTCATTTGGAGCAAGGAAAAGGAGCCTCTCAACAATTACTTTTTCCAGAAACCATCGATTTGTCTAACTCTGAGGCAGAAGTGCTTCATGAAATAACAAGCGATATTAAAAATATGGGGTTTCAGTTTGAAATGATTGGAAGAACTTCCTTGGTAGTAAATGGTGTTCCGGCAGAGTTTGCTCAACAAAACATCCATCATGTGTTTGAACAATTTATCGAACAATTTAATTTGCAACAAAGCACCTTTAAACTTCAACATTTAGAAGCATTGGCTTTGGCGATGGCAAAAAGTGCTGCAAAAAAAAGTGGATACTCCCTAAACGAACAAGAAATGCTTTCATTGGTAGAACAATTGTTTGCTTGTCAACTCCCCTATCATTTGCCCAACGGAAAACCCATTATCATCTCACTAAATATTGATGATTTAAACCATCAATTTCAATATTAAAAAATATGTTTGAAAGCTTATTTAGAAATACGCCACCTGTTGTAAAAAATTTATTGAT
>DATGOR010000170.1:0-4906 GCA_035305805.1 Vicingaceae bacterium
TGGAAAACTATGTAAAAAACATTACCATTTAAATAGATATGGTTACACTCGGGAATAAAATATATACAGAAAATAAAGGATGTTATTTTCTTTGTTGTATGTGAGATAAATTAGGTATGATGAAAGAGAAAAAGATTGAAATATTGTATTGGGGAATATTTATTCTTTCGGTTTTCATACTTCTTATAAACTTTGGAATCATCTTAATTTCGCTAGAGTTACTTCTATTTCTACCTGCTTTGATACTTCACTTCATACTAGGACTAAAACTTAAGAAGATAAATGATTTGAAGAATGGTTTTATATTCATTTTTGTATCTAGTATTAGTTTATTATTGTCTGCTTTATTTCGAGTTGACGGAGCCCATACATTTTCAGAGAATGGTCTCAGCAGTTTCCTAAGTCTGTTTGGATTATTTGCCGGATTTAATGAAGAATACATAAATCAATATTTTTTAATAAGTTTTATTTCACTAGCGGTAATGATTACTACTGATATTATTATTTTAAAAAAAATTAAAGCTAACAAACCACTCTCCTCTAAGCATACCTAACCCTCTATTTCAAGCATTCGCTTGGAACTATTTCAAAAAATTAGCAATGATTGCTTTGCCATGTTGCGTAAGAATAGATTCAGGGTGAAACTGAACGCCATATAAGTTGTAGGTGTTATGTCTTAATGCCATAATTTGGTTGTTTTCTTCTACTGCTGTAATTTTTAATTCACTAGGAAAGTTGTTTTGAGCAACTACCCAACTATGGTACCTGCCAATTTCAAATTGTCGTGGTAATTTTTCAAAAAGTTTGTCGGTAGTGTCAATAACACTTAATTGGCTTGCTACACCATGAAAAACATGGCTTAGGTTTTCTAATTTGCCACCAAAAACTTCTGCTATGGCTTGCATGCCTAGGCAAACGCCTAATATTTTTTTTGTTGGAGCGTAAGTTTGTATTACATCTAATAAAATCCCTGCATCTTTTGGCAATCCCGGTCCGGGAGAGAGAATGATTGTGCTGTAAGCATCAACAGCTTCAATGGAAATTTCATCGTTTCTAAAAACATCCACTTCATAATTAAGAGCCTCAATATAATGCACCAAATTGTAGGTAAAAGAATCGTAATTATCGAGTACTAAAACTTTCTCCATTGTTATTATTCCGCCTTGTTTACGACAATTCTTTTATCTCTATTCGCCAATTCCCAAGCCGTATGAAACACCAATCGGGTAATTTTTTCCATTTTAGAAAAAATAATCTTATCCACCGTATCGGTTTCTTTGTGGTAATCTTCGTGTACTCCGTTAAAATAAAATATTACCGGCACATTGTTTTTAGCAAAGTTGTAATGGTCGGAACGGTAATAATAGCGGTTAGGATCGTCTTTTTTATTAAATTCATAATCTAATTCTAGCTGTGTGTAGGTAGTATTAGCGTGCTCATTAATTTCGTGTAGTTCATCACTTAGCATATTAGAACCAATAATGTAGATGTAATTTTCATTGTCGGCATGTTTTTTATCCAGTCTTCCTATCATATCAATATTGAGGTTGGCAACGGTATTTTCTAAAGGAAAAACAGGATAATCGGCATAGAATTTAGAACCCAACAAGCCTTTTTCCTCTCCGGAAACATTCATTATCAAAATACTTCTTCTGGGGCCGTTACCTTCTTTTTTAGCTTTTATAAATGCTTCGGCAATTTCCATGATGGCAACTGTTCCGGAGCCGTCATCATCGGCACCATTAAAAACTTTACCTTCGTGTTCTCCAATATGATCGTAATGAGCGGTTAAAACAATTAATTCTTCTTTTAAATCGCTTCCTTCAATATAAGCCAACACATTATGAGCATCCGAAATATTAGTTTTTTTATCGATGTTAATGGTAACTTTCGAATTACTTTGGAATGACATAGGAGCTGCTTTTTTTGCCATTTTTTCTTGTAAAGCCTTTACCGACTGATTTAAAAGTTGGTCAGCCATTTCCAATGAAATGTAGAATAATGGAAAATCATAAGGTGCATCATTGTTTTCAAGTACTTTGAGTTTTTCGCTTTCCAAATAATGTTGGTAGGTTTTAATGGTTTCACTAGCTTGTTCATTTACCATAAAAACAGCCAATGCTCCTTTTTCTTGTGCGGTAGTAACTTTAGGATTAATACGGGTTCTCCCTTTGACGGTGTTTTTAGGAATGTTTTCCGATAAGGTTTTTCCATTTTTATCTTTTGGTTCACCATTCAAAATGAGTACAATTTTGTTGGCAACATCTACATTCGCATAATCTGAATAATCTGCTACATCATACCCATAGCCTACAAAAACTACTTCAGCGTTAAGCTGTTTGTTTTCGAGGTAACTAGGGAAAGAATAAAAATCTTGATGTTGCGTAAAAGAAGTATTGTTTACACTTATTGAAACACCCGAAGCTTCTTGTAGCCCCACTTTGTAGGTTTGGTAATAATTGATGTCTTTTATTGGAGGAATACCAATTTCTTTATAAAAATTGCTAATGTAAGTAGCAGCTTTGGTAAGGCTTTCTTTACCGGTTTCTCGTCCGCCATATTCATCAGAAGCGATGATGTGTAAATGTTTGCTGAGGTCAGCTTCAGTAATGGTAGCGGCATATTTTATAGCAATGGAATCTTGTTGAGCAAAAAGCGTACTAATTCCGATGAGGGAAGAAGCAATTAAAAGATAAGCGTTTTTTAGCATAAGTTAAATTGTTTTTGGTAAAATTACGGATAAGGTTTAAAATCGTACCAAAAAGAATTTAAGGTTTTGCCAGCTCAATAATTTTATCTACAGTTGCCTTATTGTCAACGCCTAAACCTTCTTGTTGATGTTCCATCACGCCCTTTTGGTTGAATACACTAATAATATTAGAATGGGAAAAGTCTATAGGAGAAATTTCTTTGTATTTTACCGCTAAAATGTTGGCAAATTCTCTGGTATTTTCTTCCGTACCTTGTAAAAACACCCATTGTTCGCTGTCCATCTGATTTTCTATGGCAAAGGCTTTTAATCGTTCGGGCGTATCTGTTTCAGGGTCGATACTAACCAAAATGTATTTTACGGGTTGAGTAACCTCTTTTTTTACTTTAGCTTCAATATTTCTCATATCAGCTACTAATCTAGGGCAAGCAGCTTTGCATGAGGTGTAAATCATTACCACTACCAATACTTCTCCTTGAAAGTCTTTAAACTCTACTGATTCGTTGTTTTGAGTTTTCCAAGTAGAAGGCAACTGAAAGATAGACATTTCATCGAACTCTGCTGTTGTCTCAATTTCATTTTCTGAGGTGGTTTCTTCTGTTGCTGAATTATTGCATGAAAATATAACCAATAACAAGAATAGGGTAGGGAGGTAGAATTTCATTTTTTTAGTTTAGTCTTTTACACATCTAAAACCTAAGTTTTTGATGCAGAAATTTGCTTTTAAACTGCCTCGAAATGCGTAACGCATAAAAGCAGCATAGTTCATTAAATCTTTAGCTCCAACAGCACCTCCGGCACAGAACAAATCTCTATCGGTATCAACGTCTTTTCTAGATTCTCCTGATATTAATACCGAATTAAAATCTAGTGTCCATTCCCAAACCAGACCGTGCAAATCATACACTCCCCAAATATTTTTATTGGTTTTTCCTACTTCTTTTAAGTAAGTTTTTGGAGTTTCATAACTGCTCAATATTTTTTGGTTGTAGAGGCTATCAATCCGAGCATCTTTTTTTGTTTCATCAGCCATAGCAACGTATTCCCATTCATCTACCGTGGGCAATCTTTTACCTACATATTCGCAATAAGCTTTTGCAGCATACCACGAAACAGTATTAACGGGAGTATTAGCTATTTTTTTATCGAAAGTGGAATCACTTGTCCAACTCATTAAATAGTTTTTATCAGCAAACAAGCGTGTAACCTTAGTTTTTTTCCATTTCGGATGGGCTATTACAAAGTCTAAATATTGTTGGTGAGTAACCGGGTGAATGTCCATGTTAAAATCACTAACAGTAACTATTGAGGTATCTGTACCATAAAGGGGGATATATTTCCCCCCTTTGATGGCAACAGTTTTGGTAGATGTTTGAGCAAATAATAAGTTGCTCAACAAAATGAAAAATAAAGTTAAAATGTTAAAATTCATGTTGACTATTTATTTCTAACAGCTTTAACCATTTCAGGAGTAACTTCAGTTTTGTTGTTATCCCAATTGTTGTAAATGTAGGTTAACACATTGGCAATTTCCTCGTCTGTAATGTTTTGAGCCGTCATTACACTATTGTATTTATTACCATTAACAGTTATTTCGCCCGACATACCATTTAAAACAATGTCGATTGCTCTATTTACATCTTCATTTAAGTAATCAGATTTAGCTAAAGGAGGAAATGCATTAGGTAAGCCTTCACCATTCATTTGATGACAAGCTACGCACGTTTGAGAATATACTTGTTTTCCCATTTCAATTCTTTCGGCTAGTGTAGTTGCTTTTTTAGTAACAGGTAAATTATCTGCATTAGGCATTTCTTGAATAGCACCACCTTCAGGCTGATAAATTCCTTCCATTAATTCACCGGAATATACTTTTTTATTTTCTTCACCTTTAACGTTTAGCATAGCTAAAGCACCTTTATTAAATGCTCTAAAAATAGAATGATCTACTAAAATAAAAGTTCCGGGAACTTCCACCTTAAACTCAACAATAGCTGCACCACCTGCTGGTATTAATGTCGTTTGAATGTTTTCATTGATACTAGTACCCCCTTCATCATATACTTTATCGAAAATTTCACCAATAACGTGGAAAGAGGAAACCAAATTAGGACCACCGTTACCAACGAATAAACGAACAGTTTCGCCAACATTTGCTGTAATAGCATTATCACCTGTTAAAGCACCTACTTTTCC
>DATGOR010000171.1:0-2743 GCA_035305805.1 Vicingaceae bacterium
TCTAATGTCCATTTTGGTAAAATCATCAAAAGTAATTTCGTCTTTCATGGGTTTTGCTTTCGGATTAGATTGTTGTTTATTCGATTCTTTTAATTTCTTTATTTGAGCTTCAATCACATCATCTTCTATCTTTTGGAAGAGCAATGTTGCCGCATTAATTTGATGTCCGGCTTCTAACTCAGCTCCATTACTATTGAGCATTGTTTTTAATTTTTTACCGGTAGCAGGTAAAAATGGAATAAACACCTCGCTTAAAGCGCTGCAAATTTGTAAGCTAACATGTAAAATGGTTTTTACTCGTTCTTCATCTGTTTTAATAAGTTTCCAAGGTTCTGTATCAGCCAAATACTTGTTACCAATTCTAGCTAAAGTCATTGCTTCAGTTTGTGCATCTCTAAACTTAAATTGAGCAAGTAATTCATTTACTTTCGTTTGGATGCTTGGAATTGCTGCCAATACTTCTTCATCTAAAGCTGTTTTATTGGATATGGAAGGAACTTTCCCATCGTAATATTTATGTGTAAGCACTACTGTTCGATTTACAAAATTCCCTAAAATAGCTACCAATTCACTGTTTACCCTAGCTTGGTAATCTTTCCAAGTAAACTCACTGTCTTTGGTTTCGGGAGCTATGGAAGTTAATACATAACGCAATTCATCTTGTCTGTCGGGGAAATCTGCTAAATATTCGTGCAACCAAACTGCCCAATTTCTTGAAGTAGAAATTTTGTCGCCTTCCAAATTTAAAAATTCGTTGGCAGGCACATTGGTTGGCAAAATATAATCGCCATGAGCTTTTAAAATAATAGGAAAAATAATGGCATGGAACACAATGTTGTCTTTTCCGATAAAATGAATTAATTCAGTATCTTCTTTTTTCCAATAATCTTCCCAATTTTTACCGTTTTGTTCTGCCCATGCTTTGGTTGCCGAAATATATCCAATAGGAGCATCGAACCAAACGTATAATACTTTTCCTTCTGCTCCTTCTACAGGAACTTTCACACCCCAATCCAGATCTCTGGTAATGGAACGTGGCTGCAAACCATTGTCTATCCACGATTTACATTGTCCCAACACATTTTTCTTCCACGATTTTGGGTCGTGGTGAAGTTTTCCATCTAATTTGCCTTCTTCCAACCAAGTTCGCAACCAATCTTCATGTTCATTCATGGGTAAATACCAATGGCTGGTTTCTTTTAAAATAGGCGTGTTGCCACTTATAGCAGATTTGGGGTTAATTAGATCCGTAGGACTTAAGGTAGAACCACATTTTTCACATTGGTCGCCATAAGCATTGTCGTAGTTGCATTTCGGACAAGTACCAATAATGTATCTATCAGCTAAAAACTGTTGTTCTTTTTCATCGTAAAACTGTTCGGATGTTTCTTGAGTAAACGCATTTTTATCGTTCAAATCTTTGAAGAAACCGGCAGCAGTTTCATGATGGATAGGCGATGAAGTTCTATGATAAATGCTAAATTCAATTCCAAAATCTTCAAAGGCTTTTTTAATGATTTGATGATTTTCATCTACAATTTGCTGAGGCGTTTTTCCTTCTTTTTTAGCCCTAAGGGTAATGGCAGCACCATGTTCGTCAGAACCACAAATAAAAGCTACATCGTGTCCTTGACTTTTCAAATAACGCACATAAATATCGGCAGGCAAATAAGCTCCGGCAATATGTCCTAAGTGCAAAGGTCCATTGGCATAAGGCAATGCAGCAGTAATCGTATATCTCTTAGTTTTACTCATGAATTTTTCAATGTCGTTTCAACAACAATTATAATTATTTTTGCAAAAGTACATTTACTAATGATACTATTGACAATTCGTTATGGAAAAACCTCAAGCATTAAAAATAGGCGACAAAATTAGCATCATTTCTACCGCACGTAAGATTAGTTTGGAAGAAGTGCAACCAGCTATTAACCTACTTACTGAGTGGGGACTGGAAGTAGTTTTGGGCAAAAACTTGTTTGCGGAAGACCATCAATTTGCAGGTACCAAAGTACAACGACTTGCTGATTTACAACAAGCCTTAAATAATGGTGAAATAACAGCAATATTTTGTGCCAGAGGTGGTTACGGGACAGTGCAATTAATTGATGAAATAGATTTTTCGGATTTTAAAAAGCATCCCAAATGGATAGTTGGTTATAGCGATGTAACGGTGTTGCACAACCATATTAATCAGCATTTTGGGCTAGCTACCTTACACGCTACTATGCCGATTAATTTTAAAACAAACACTAAAGCAGCATTGCAATCGCTAAAAGATGCATTGTTTGACAACACATTAAACTATCAATGTGCTTCTCATGCTTATAACCGATTAGGTGAAGCTAGAGGTGAGTTAGTGGGAGGGAATTTATCCATTTTATATAGCCTTACGGGAACAACTTCGCAAATTAATACTGAGGGTAAGATTTTGTTTTTAGAAGATTTGGATGAATATTTATATCACATTGATAGAATGATGCAAAACCTTAAACGAGCAGGAATGTTGCACGGTTTAAAAGGTTTGTTAATTGGCGGGATGACAGACATGAACGACAATACCATTCCTTACGGACATTCGGCTATTGACATCATTAAAAATATCGTAGCGGACTATGATTTTCCGGTAGCTTTTGGTTTTCCTGCCGGACATTTAGCGGATAATAGAGCTTTAATTATGGGAGAAGAAGTAGTGTTGAAAGTAGAGGAAGGAGGAACAACACTTACTTTTTAAAACTAAAAA
>DATGOR010000172.1:0-10921 GCA_035305805.1 Vicingaceae bacterium
TTGTACATAGAGCTGAAAACCCTTCTTCTTGTTTTAATTACAATAATAAAAAACTAAATTTGTTGAAGAATGGAGGATAGAAACCTATACATAATTGCAGGATGCAACGGAGCCGGAAAAACAACTGCATCATACACTATTTTACCCGAAATTATTGAGTGTAAAGAGTTTGTAAATGCAGATGAAATAGCTAAAGGACTTTCGCCTTTTCAGCCTGAAAAAGTATCTTTTGAAGCTGGTAGAATAATGCTAAACAGAATTAATGAACTACTAGAGGATAATGAAAGTTTTGCGTTTGAAACAACCCTATCAACCAAAAGTTATAGAAACAAGATTCTTAAAGCAAAAATGCAAGGCTATACCATCACGTTATTGTTTTTCTGGCTGAACAATATCGAACTAGCGAAAGAACGAGTAAAAATAAGAGTAAAAGAAGGTGGGCATAATATTCCGAATGACGTAATAGAAAGAAGATATTTGAAAGGAATTATAAATTTATTTGATATTTATCTCGAAATTGTGGATGGAACATTAATATTTGACAACTCTTATGGAAAACACGAGCTAATAGCCCAAAAAATAGAGAAAGAAGATTTAATAATTTTTGACCTTGAAAAATATAAACAACTAAAGCAATATTATGACAAAAAAAGATAAACAAATAGAGTTAAAAGAAAAAATTGTAAAAGGACTAGAAAAAGTTTACGAACGACTCATTGAATTTAAGAAATCCAAAAATAGCGAGATTGTTATTATGAAAAATGGAAAAATCGTAAAAATCAAACCTCAATAAAGCATTTCCTTTAACAAAGACTAAAAGTAATTAGGGGGAGGGAGATTCCACCGTTACCTCAAGCATCCACGATTGAAGGTAATAGTTTATAATTTAAAAGTTAAATAATATATTTATGAGAAAAAAACATTTTAAATTACCAATTAATATATTCTTAATTTCATTTTATATTACTTCTTGCACAAAAGGAGATAGCTTTATTCTTAATGAAGACTTTGATAAAAATACAAGAGGATGGATTGAGGAAATGTCTGATTATCACAATTTATATCTTGATTCTGGTTTCTATTTTATAGAATCTCGTGATACTTCATCAAATACATTTCGAACTAGTGCAGGCTCTCTCGATAAATCATTTTTATTTGCACTACCTGATAAATTTGAAATACAATCAAATATTAAGTTAGTTAGCCATGATTTAAGTGATGCTTTTTACGGATTGCTTTTTAATGGAGCAACTTATGATTATTCTTTCAATTTCTATAAATCTGGCATTGTTGAAGTCTTAGAATATGATTATAATTCCAAAGTCCAATATATTCTTTTTACTGACACATCAGATTATAAGTTTGATGATGAAATAGATATAAAGATTTCTATAGACAGTTCTTCGTTTAAATTATTTATTGAAGATTATGAAGTTGGACATTCTAAATTTAGTGTAAAAGGATGGCAAGATTTGAGATTATTCACATCGAAACAATCTAAAATTGCCGTTGATTATCTAACAATAAAAGAAATAGAGTAAAGATATTTTCATGAGAGAATGGGTTAAATTCAAAACAGATAGACAATTCAATATCTTTATTGTTAGTGTTCTTTCATTTCATTTAACTTTTAGATATTTAAATTGGACTGGTCAATATGCATGGTTGCTTTTAATTCCAATTTTGTTTTCAATATATAACTTATTAATGTTCATTATTATCGGAATTCGTAAATCGATATGGGATTTTAAATATTTACTTATTGCTCTACTCTATTTTATATTTCCATTAAAAATTGGTTTTATACGTTATAATATTTTATTTCCAGTTATATTAGTTGCAATTTCAGTATATATCCTAAGACATAATATCTTTAAAATACCTAAGCTTAAAAATAGATTGATATTTTTGATGATACTAAATATCTTTATTGTTGTTACTCCTGACTTACTAATATTTAAATACTTAAATACGAAAGATTATCATGTATGGGGAAGTAATCTTGAGTGGGACGACTTTAAAGGAGAAGAACCAAATAATATTGGTGAGATGGATGCAAGAATTGAATCTAATTTTTATTTTAAATTTAATAGAGTTTATAACTTTCCGCAATATATTAGTTTATCTTTAATGGAGAAAAAAGGATCATGGGTACGTCCAAAATACAATAATTATGAAGGTAATTTGTTAAAACATGAACAACTTCATTTTGACATAACTGAATGGACAAGAAGGGAATTTCATGATTCTCTTAGTAATTGTATAAAATTAGATTATACAAAAGCTAAAGCTATCTTTTATTATTTTAACAAATTAGAAACAACAAGACAATTAGAATACGATAGTGTTTCAAAACATGGAGTAGATTTTAACGGACAGATTAAATGGAATAAAAAAGTAAAACAAAGTTTAGAATAAACTTCCACCACCACTACCTCAAGCTTCCATGATTTGGTTTATAATTTATAAATTAAAATTTTAAAGGGCTTTTAATTTCAAAGTAAACTTTACAACCAATATTAGATGCACTAATTACACAAATTGTTTAGTATCATTACAGAAAACAAATGAACACCAAAAAACATCTTTGATGTTTTTAAATTGGTGAAAATTGGTGTAATTCAAAGCAAATTTGTGTTAACGAGTTGTTATTATATCGGATGAAAGAGATACTTCACTTCATTTTATATAAAAACAAGAATTTTCAATTCATTATTTTTACGAGCATCCTCGAAAAACTAGTTTTTTACAAAAAAACGTTTTTCGGAACCTCCAACTTCTAACCTTAAAATTAATACCTAACGCCTAATTCCTAATTCCTATCACCTATACAAATAAAAAAGCTAATTTTACATTCATGATGTTTCAGCGGTTTTTACAACATATTTCTTCCGAGCAACTTTTTGTCCCTAGCGATACGTTGCTTTTGGCGGTAAGCGGAGGAAAAGACTCTATGGCTATGTTACATTTATTTGTAAAAGCAAAAGTGAATTTTGCTGTTGCTCATTGTAACTTTCAGCTGCGTGATAATGCAGCAAACGAGGACGAAAAATTTGTTAGAGAAACATGTCAACAACATCAAATTCCTTTTCATTCCATACGATTCGATACCACAAATTATGCACAAACTAACAAACTTTCTACACAAATGGCAGCTCGAGAGCTTCGCTACCAATGGTTTGAAACTTTACTAAAAGAAAATAATTACCAAGTTGTGGCTACGGCTCATCATAAAAATGATGTGGCTGAAACCATGTTAATCAACCTGGTTAAAGGTACCGGAATTTCAGGCTTACATGGAATAAAAGCAAAAAATAATAAAATAATTCGCCCCATGTTGTGTTTTACTTCCGAAGAAATTCAAGCGTTTGTAGAACAAGAAAAAATAGCTTTTAGAGAAGACGAAAGCAATGCTTCGGTAAAATATGTAAGAAACAAAATCAGGCACCAAATTATTCCTGAACTAACTACCATCAATCCCAATTTAATAGAAACGCTTTACCGTTCGTCCATTGTTTTTTCGGAGACAGAAACTATTCTTCAAGAAAAAATAGAAGAAGAAAAAAATAAATGTGTTAGCAACCACCACAACGGAATAAAAATAAATATCGCTGTTTTACTACAGTTACAGCCAATTCACAGCTATTTATTTTATTTTTTACAAGCGTTTAGTTTTAACATTGATGATTGTCGGCAAATAGCAGCCGCATTGTCAGCCGAACCGGGCAAAGTGTTTTATTCGCCCACCCATCAACTGGTAAAGGACAGGGATTATTTATTCATCTCCGTTATCCAAAAGCAGCAAACGGAAGAATACACCATTACCAATTTGGAAGATTTTTCAATACTTCCTATTCAAATAAGTGTTCAACGCTTAGAAAATACTGCTGTTCGTTTTAAAAAAAACAAGCAATTTGCCTATTTAGATGAAGACCAATTAACTTTTCCGCTTCGTCTCAGAAAGTGGAGAGAAGGTGATTTTTTTATTCCTTTTGGTATGAAAGGAAAAAAGAAGGTCAGTGATTTTTTTATTGACGAAAAATATTCCATTCTACAAAAAGAAGCTGCTTGGTTGCTTACCGACCAAAAAGATAACATAGTATGGATAGTTAATGCTCGGATCGACCAACGCTATAGTGTAACTGAAAAAACGAAAACAATTTTGGTGTTAAATACCCTTTATAACTAAAATGAAATTTACCGATCAAATTAACCATATTGTTAGTTTACCTCACATTCCTAAAAGAATTGTGAGTGTGGTGCCTTCGCAAACGGAATTACTATTTGAGTTAGGATTAGAAGAAGAAGTGGTAGGTATTACCAAGTTTTGTGTGCATCCGCCTGCTTGGTTTCGGAGCAAAACAAGAGTGGGAGGGACTAAAAATTTGAATTTACAAAAAATTGAAGCACTTCAGCCCGATTTAATCATTGCTAATAAAGAGGAAAATACGGAAGCAGAAATTAAATATTTGCAACAAAAGTTTCCTGTATGGACAAGTGATATTGCAACACTCCATGATAGTTTAAACATGATAAAATCTCTTGGAGATCTTACTAATACAGCAATAAAAGCCCAACAACTCATTCACAATATTCAGCAAGAATTTGATACTTACCGCCATCAATTTAAGCAAACAGCAACTGCTTTGTACCTGATTTGGCAAGCACCTTATATGAGTGTTGGAAAAGACACCATTATTCACCATTTAATGGAATATGCAGGATTAAAAAATGTAATGAGCAATGCCCTTCGTTACCCTGAAATTTCTGAAGAGGAGATGAGGCAACTTCAACCCGATTTCATTTTATTATCTTCAGAACCATACCCATTTAAGGAAAAGCATGTAACTGCTTTTCAACAACTTTTCCCTAACAGTAAAGTGCTATTAGTAGATGGCGAGCTTTTTTCTTGGTATGGTGCTCGTTTACAATATGCTCCAAAATATTTTTTTGAATTATTTGTGGAATAAAATTTGTAAATTGTCCTCGAAAATTTTTATAACTAAACATTTATTATCATGAAAAAAAATCTAATTATTGCTTGCTTGGCAGGGGCATTTATTACTGCCGGATTATTCAGTTTTACTCCAAAAGCTCAAGATGGAGCTACAGGCACACAATTTAAGATTGTTACCAGTATCGAATCAATTGTTCCAATGGGATTAGGGCGTTCTAGAATTATTGAAAACCTTACTGAAGTAGATCATCAACAATTTACCACAGGGAGAGAAGACGGTAAAGATTCTAATCAGGGAAAGATTAAAAGAAGCGATGCTAAAGTAGATGAATTAGCAGAAACCAAAATGCTGAACTTTTACAGTGGAGTAGGGTTAAACTTCCAAAATGTAGCGTCTAATGATGCCATGATTACTTCTAAGTTAAATGGACTTGCTGCTGAAGGTTGGGAATTAGTTACTGTAGTAAGTGGAGTAGAAGCTGATGCAGGAAAAGAAGATGGCAACGGCATCTTTATTACACGATACATCTTTAAAAAATAAAATCTGAAAGGCTATACATTCTAATTAGCCATTTTATAATAAACACTAAAATCCTCCGAAAGGGGGATTTTTTAAGTAATATTAAGGAATTCTACCTATTTGTTTGGGTAATTTTGGGCTACAAATACAAACAAGATGAGAAAATTTTTACTGGTAATACTTTTAGCGATAATCAACTTAGCGGTGGTAGCACAAAATGCCGCAGAAATTAAACTAGCATTGAAAAAGCTAAATACATTAGGAAGCGTCATGTACCTTGCAGCACATCCTGATGACGAAAACACTAGGTTAATTGCTTATTTTTCCAACGAGCAAATGATAAATACCAGCTATTTATCTTTGACTAGAGGTGATGGCGGACAAAATTTAATTGGAACAGAAAGAAGTGCTTTAATGGGCGTACTTAGAACGCAAGAATTGTTAGAAGCTCGTAAAATTGACGGTGGACAACAATTTTTTACCAGAGCGGTAGATTTTGGATTTTCTAAAACGGCAGAAGAATCGTTTGAAATTTGGAACAAAAATGAAGTTTTGTCAGATGTGGTTTTTGCTATCAGAAAATTCAAACCGGACATTATTGTTACTCGTTTTCCTACATCCAATTACAATGGACATGGGCATCACAAAGCATCAGCCATTTTAGCAGCAGAAGCTTTTGATTTGGCAGCCGACACCAATGCTTTTCCTGAACATTTTACTCATACCACCACTTGGCAACCTAAAAGCCTGTTTCTAAACGCTAGTACTTGGTGGGATAAATCCTTACCTGAAAAAGCTGCTCAAAATGATGATTATTTTACCATTGATGTTGGGAAATACAATACCTTGTTAGGAAAATCATATACCGAAATTGCAGCAGAAAGCCGTACCATGCATAAAAGTCAAGGTTTTGGTGCAGAGAAAGTTAAAGGGGAACAAATAGAATATTTATTGTTTTTAAAAGGAAATAAACCTCAAAAAAATATTTTTGACAACATCAATTTAACGTGGTCTAAAATTAAGGGGGGAGAAGTTATTGAATCGCTTATTAACAAAGCCATCAATGAATACAATGAAGAACAACCACATTTAATTGTCCCTATTTTATTGGAGGTTTACGAAAAAGTGTTAGCTATGCCAGATAACCATTGGAGATTAAGAAAGTTGATTGATGTTCAGGAGGTTATTTTTAATTGCTTGGGCTTGCATTATGAGTTTACTACCACACCGTTTTACGGTACAGAAGGTGAAAAAATTACTGCGGAATTAAAAATTGTGAATCGTTCGCCTTTGAGCGTTCATTTGGAAAGAATCATAATGTTCGATAAAGATTCAACGGTAAATATTTCACTTTTACCCAACCAACAGCAAACCATTAGAACAAACTTCCATTGCAAAGATGCCCATTTTACGAATCCTTTTTGGTTGAATGAACCCTATCAAGGATTGTTTTCAGTACCCTCTAAAGACATGGTAAATCGACCAAGTAATGAGTTTGATTATAGAATAGCCGGAGCCATAAAAATAGAAGATAAAACATTGTATTTTGTTACGCCATTGTATCAAAAAACCATCGACCGTGTAAAAGGAGAAGTGTTTACTCCGTTTATTGTTTTGCCTAAAGTTGCTGCAAGCATTTCTGAGAAAGTAGTCGTATTCAACCAACAAGCACCCAAAAAGGTAATAATTACCGTAAAAGCCCATCAAAACAATGTCAATGGTACGCTTTCGCTAGACTTACCTAAAAATTGGAAAGTAACGCCAACTTCTCACCAATATGCCATTAAAGACAAAAACAAAGAACAAAAAATGGTGTTCACTATCATTCCTGAAAAAAATGCGACAGTAAGCAATTTAAAAGTGATGTTAAACGAACAGGTGGCTGATGAAGTAACTTATATTGATTACGACCATATTAAAAGACAAACCATTATACAACCTTTAACAGCTAAGTTAGTTCCTGTAGATGTAAAAATTACAGGAAAAAAAGTGGGCTATATAATGGGAGCCGGAGATGAAGTACCTGCTGCCATAGAACAAATGGGTTTTGAAGTGGAGTTGCTTAACGAGGAAAAATTAAAATTGTTAGATTTATCTGTTTTTGATGCCATTGTTTGTGGCGTTAGGGCTTATAATACCAATGATTATTTGGTAGGAATTAGTGAAATTATCAATCAATATGTTGCTAACGGAGGAAATTTTGTAGTACAGTATAATGTGAGCAGGGGCTTGGTAACCGATGAAATAGGTCCCGTAAAGTTTGTGTTAGATAGAGATAGGGTAACAGAAGAAGATGCTGAAGTACACTTTTTAAATGAAAATCATGCCTTGTTAAACCATCCGAATAAATTGACTAAAAAAGATTTTAACGGTTGGGTGCAAGAAAGAGGATTGTATTTTGCTTCGGAGTGGGACGATGCTTTTGTGCCAATTTTGAGCATGAACGACCAAAACGAAACTGCTAAAAAAGGCAGCCTTATTGTAGCGAAATACGGGAAAGGAAGTGTGATTTACACCGGATTATCATTCTTTAGAGAATTACCCGAAGGCATACCCGGTGCTTATCGATTGTTTGCCAATATTTTGAGTTATACACCTTGATTGGTTTGGAAGAAAGCAATAATTTAAAGTAAACCTTAGATTAAGGCCATTTAGGCGTATCTTCATCTGTCCATTGAACTCCCCATTGAATTTCGGTTAATTCATTGTCTTCAAACCAAAAATTGATGCTCGATTCCAAAAAAGAAAGTAATTGTTGATTACCATCATCTTCTGATAGATCCACCAATTCGTTATCACCTAAATTCATGTTCTCAGTAGCGTCAATCACTTCGTCTAAGCTCATGCCCATTAACTTTTTACCGTTAATCGCTATATCGGGAGAACTACTACCAATGGAAGTAAGTTTCCAACCGTCTTCTTCATCAAAAGAAAATGAAATTTCCAGCTCATCGTAATGCCAATCTTCTGTTTGGTAGTCGTCATCTTCTGAAGCGTTGTATAATTCTTTTTCATTAGGTTCGCCTAAAAGTGCCTTTAAATCAGCTCTTTTTATTCCAAAAAGAATATTGTTTAAACCTTTGCCAATGTTAATGGTGTTGTAAGTAGTTGTCATAGTAGAAATTTTTCGCAAAGAAACCAATAATGTTTCGAAGCAAAAGTTAATTGTTAATTTTTCTTTGTAGTCGGTGCCAACTACCACCATTATGTACGTTTTTGAACCCGTTGGATTGTAAAAGTTGCCTTGCCATTGCACTTCTTACTCCGGAAGCACAACACGTAATAATTGGTTGGTTTTTGTCTTTTAGTTTGTTCAGCCTTTTTGGTAAATCGTTTACAGGAATGTTTACCGATTTTTTTATAGCTCCCGATTTGAATTCAGCAACGGTTCTTACATCAATAATAATAGCATTGTTTTGAACTAGTTCGGAAAAATTTACCGGAGGCTTTAGTCCAAATAATTTTCTTAAAAACTGCATGAATTATTGAATTTTAGATTGAATAAAATTTACATCTAACCAAGAACCTGCATTGCAACATTCAATGTTGTTTTGGGCTAAATATTGTTGCACCATTCCACTCCTGCTGCCGGAGGCACAGCATAAAATTAATGGTTGTTTTAATTGTTTTACTTCGTCAATACGTTGTACGATTTCTTGCACAGGAATATTTACCGAACCTACGGCATTGCCCGATTGAAATTCTTCAGGTGTTCTAACATCTACAATAGTTCCTTGAGCGTTAGCTAATATTTCTTCTATGTTCATGGTGTTAAAAGTTTTTTAGTTTGTTTTGATGGAGCAAAATTCCATAAAATTTTAAAGTTGTACAGTTACTTTTGTTACAAAGCTATAAAGGTGCTACAAAATGAATAAAAAAGCCATGTTCATTTAAGTGGTTGATGGCATATTCAAAACGGAAAACCATATCGTAATAACTTACAAAATCTAAGGCAACTCCCGAACTATACAAAGCAGTATTGTTTAGAGGATTGGTTGGTGCTAATTGAGAGTCGTGTACATACCCAACATCTAAAAATAATCCCGGATATATAGATAATGGCACTTTTTTAAATTTACTGGAAAGTAAAAATGGCAGATTGAAAATTTTGTTATCTAAAAGAGCATACCTCAATTGGGTTTTTAGTAAACCGTAATGTTCGCCATGTATTACATAATATTCGTAACCTCTTACCAAGTTATTGTTGTAACCTAAACCACCTAGCATATAAAAAGAGGGACGAACAAGAGAGTATTTTGCTTTGGTAAATGTAGAAAAATAGGTTCGGTGTCCTAATTTCCAATAGTTTCTTAATGAAAATAAACCGTACAAAGCTTCGTTGTCAGTATCGAAAATGCCTAACCCGTTTTTAATCAGATTGAATTCCGCAAAATACCCTTTGGTGGGATAGCTTTTAAAATTTCGCTTATCTCGTTTAAAAGTATAATAAAGGCTAAACAAGCTATTATTATTCTGTTTTTCATTTAAAAAATTCTCCGACAAACTAAAAACAGTATCGGCAATAGAAAAATAATGATGTCGCAATTCAAAAGCATGTACATTATACAATTTGGGACGAAATTCATAATTGATGCGAGCAACCATTAGTTTTTGCAAATAAATCTCATCCAGTTTAAGAAAATCTCGCTTATTATCGGTTGTGTTATACATTACTTCGTGGTTACGATTGTAGCTAAACCCTACCATGAACCCTTGTGTTTGTTTTTTGTTGATGTAAGGTACATGGTAACGAAATTCAGCTTTTTCGGTGTATCCACCTTGTGCTTTGAAAACTAAGCGTTCTTTTCTTCCTCTAAAATTTTCTTTGGCAACGTACATTCCGTAGTTGGCTCGATCAAAATTTTTAGTTTCCCACCAAGTATTAAAATTGGTTTCTTGTACTTCAAAAATTGGTATAGGCCACCAATACCAACGTTCTTCAACAGTTACATAAATAGCAATATAGGTGTCGGTAAAGTGAACTACTTCTATGGTAACAAAGTTAAAAAGCAAGGTATTCATTAAGTTACTCTGCGTTCGCTCTTTGATGTAATTTAGCTTATTTTTCGGGATAGTATCATTCAATTGGAAAGGAAACTCTCTTTCAATGATGTGTTTTTTGGTGGTTTTGTTGCCAATTAACTTTATTTCCGAAACAATATAAACGGAATCCGTAATATTTTGAGCAACAATACTTTTACCAATAATGAATAAAAGAATTAGGAAAAAAAAATGCTTGGGAATAAAATGAAAAGACATATTAAGTGTTTAAAAATCGCATGAATTCATCGTAGCGATTTTGCAAATCTTTTTGGTAATCGGTTTCGTTATAAGAAGCGGTAACCACATAATTAAACCTCTCGAATGTAGCTAAAATTCTTGTAATTTCATTTTTATTGATTTTTAGCGTTACCTCTAATTTGGTAGAATCGGGGTGAGAAGTA
>DATGOR010000173.1:0-5652 GCA_035305805.1 Vicingaceae bacterium
TGGAGAATCAAAAAATGAAAGCTTTATAATCGGAATTGATGACGAAGGGGAATTAATTTATGAAGATTGCGGAAAAACAGACGGCAATCATTTTAAAGTTACTTATTTCAAAAAAGAGGTTTTAAACAAATACTACAATGAACCAAATAAATATCAAGTGGATGGATTTAGTGTTGGTTCTAAATTTTTTAGATTAAAAATAGACAATAATGTAGATGAATATATTCCTGTCTTTCTTACCAATTTGAGAATGATTCCAGAAAAGGAACAACTTCATTGGAAACAATATAATATTCCACCAAAAGAGGGAATGAATATTAGTAGAACTTATTACAGAACAATGATAGAAGGTCAATGGGCAGAACAACCTGAAACAGTTGACTTGTTCTTTAAATCAAAGTATAAAAGCTTCAATAAAAAATGGCAAGAAAAGTTTGGTTGGCAATTGTACAAACCATTATCAAAAAAAGATGAGCATCTATTTACTGCATTACATAAAATAACTACAAACAACGTTAAAGCTTTCTGTGAGCAAACTCTAACAATAGTAAAATTGACTATTGATAGACTTAACGAAAAGGAATTAGCAAAAGGATTAGATTTAGACTCAAAAATTCGAGGAATTGGAAAGTTTGAAAAGTTTTTAGAGTCAAAAGGAATGAATATTCCCGATATGTTTGTGTTTTTAAGAAACCTTCAAAATTTAAGGTCTGGACTAATTGCTCACACATTTAGTGAGACTAATAAAGACTGTAAAAAGGCTATTGAATATTTTGGAATTACAGATAGCAATTACATTGAGGTTTTGGAAGAAATATTTGAAAAATCAGTATTTACATTTAATACTCTGGAAAAATATTTTGAGTTGAAAGAATAAAGCCCAGTGGCTAACAACGTATATAAAAAATAGCGATTTTATCGCTTAAACGAAACAAAATGAATAAATTAAAGGTCTGTTATAATCCGAAAAGTTAGTACCTAAAATCCGCTACTTTTCATATACAAGACCGTTGAGTATAACTCCATGCAAGCAAACCTATTTTTAAATCTCCAAGCGTGGATGCTTGAAGTAGCAAGTATATAAAAACCATAGAAAATGCTACGCTTAGTTTTGTAGTTGATGAAATAAAAAAAGCCGAGCAAATTGCTCGGCTTTCATTTTAATTATTTTGTTCCAACGAATTAATCTTCGTGGTTGTTTCCTAAGTCATCAAAATCAATGTCTGTAAAGTTAGAAGCTACTTTTTCAATCACCTCCTCCCCTTGCTCTAATTTTAATTCTTTTATTTTGTCAACAGCTTCTTTTAATCCTTCAGAAAACTTCTCTAAATCCTCTTTGTACAAAAACAATTTGTGTTTTTCGTAACTAAATTTTTGATTTTCGCCATTAAACTTTCTTTTACTCTCTGTAATGGTCAAATAGTAATCATCTGATTTGGTTGACTTCACATCGAAAAAATAAGTTCTTTTCCCGGCTCTTACCACTTTAGAAAATACTTCATCTCTTCTGTTTTCATTGTTTTCATTTCCTTCCATCTTGTTTTAAATTTTAGTTCAACTTATTAAATGTTTTACAAATCTATAATTTATTTTATTAAAAATAGAACATAAAATTAATATATTTTTTTAATTGATGTATAGATTTTTATTTTTTATTATATTTTTAAGTAACTATGAGTCAATTAATTTGAAACGTTTACTTTGCTATTGTTAAAATAAAAACAGGTTTTTTTTAGCTAAAGTACATGTGCTTTCAAGTAAAATTTATTTCATTTCTTCCCTTATCAATGCCTCAATTTCTTTTAATTGGTCGGGGTGGTACCATTTATAATCGTTGGGTTCTCTGGAAAACCATGCTATTTGTTTTTTGGCATACCTGCGGGTGTTGGTTTTTATTTTTTCAACGGCTTGGCTCAACGATGATTTTTCTTCAAAATAATCAAACAACTCTCGGTAACCAACTGTTTTAAGTGCTACTTTGTCTTTAAATGGGTGTACTTTTTGGGCTTCTGCCAACAAACCTTGATTTAGCATTAAATCTACTCTTTGATTAATCCTGTTAAAGAGTTCTTCTTTGGGCCTGTTTAGGGCAATTTTAATGGTTTTAAAATCTCTTTGGTTACGCTTTCCTTTGCGTAGTGTCGAATATTTCTTTTTGCTCAATATACAAACTTCTATGGCTCTGTAGAGTCGTTTTATGTTGTTTAAATCTATTTCGTGGTAAAATTCTTCGTCTAACTGCCTCAGTTTTTCTTGTAGGATTTCTATGCCGTATTTTTCATACAATTGTTCCAATTCTTCCCTCAATTGTTGATTGCCCTCCGGAAGTTCATCATCAAAACCTTTGCACACTGCATCAATGTATAAACCGGAACCTCCTGTTAGAATAACCACTTGGTGTTGTTGGTATAATTTGTTTAACAGGTGTAGCACTTGTTGTTCGTAATCGTTCACATTTATTTCATCATGAATAGAATGTGAGTCAATGAAGTAATGTGTTACCCCCTCCATTTCGGCTACGGAAGGTTTGGCTGTTCCAATACTTATTTCTTTGTAAAATTGTCGGGAGTCTGCTGAAATAATAACTGTTTGAAGTGCTTTTGCTAATTGTATTGCCAAATCGGTTTTGCCAACAGCTGTAGGACCTACCAGAACTATTAAATAGTTAGTACTCATGGTCGTTTACCTCAAATCATCAAAATCATCAAATCCTTCAAAAATATCGTCATCAAAAGGTTCGTCATTACTAAGCGGACTGTCTTTAAAGTTCGTTTCGTCTAAACCTTCAGATTTTAATATCTCGTTGATAATTTCTTCATCGGTAAGCACGCCATTTTTAGCGGTTTGTTCCGGAGCTTTTCCTTGGCTGTAAACCAATTTAGGAAATTCACCTTCTTTTTCTTTCACATTAATTTCTATGAGTTCAATAAAGAAGTTCCACATGTTTAAAAAATCATAAGTATAAAGCAAATGACCTCCCACACAGTTGATAACCGACTTAATGGACGTGTTACTCATGAGCATTACTTTTTCATCGTCATTCATGCTCATGTCCATTAATGAAATTTCTTGACCTTTGTTCCAATCGTAATCGCTCATATAAAACGAAGCCATTTGCTCATGATCGAAATTAAAAGCAGCCAAAATAGCTTTATGAAGCTCTTCAAAATTCTGTTCGCTTTTTATTTCAATATCTCTGAAAATTTCTTTCTCTCCTTCTATTAATACTCTGAATTTGTAAATACTCATAATTTGTTTAAGATTTTTTTGGGGGATTTAAGTTTAATTTTTTTGCTTTTTCTAACATTAACTGATAGGCAGCTTGGTATTCATTAGGAATTTCACCTTCTAAAATGGCTTCTTTAATGGCTTCTTTAATAATCCCAACTTCTTTGCAAGGCTTTAGTTGAAATGTTTCCATAATTACTTCGCCACTAATGGGAGGTTGCCAATTCCTCAGCTGATCTTTTTCTTCTACTTCTTTTAGTTTTTCTTTGACTTTTTCAAAGTTAGTTAAATATTTCTTTACTTTTTCTTTGTTTTTAGAGGTAATGTCTGCATTGCACAAGGTCATTAAATCGTCAATATCTTCACCTGCTTCAAACAACAACCTTCTTACAGCACTATCAGTTACTGTTTCTTTCACCAAAGCTATTGGTCGCAAGTGCAATCGAACCAATTTCCGAACGTATTTCATTTTGGCATCCAGTGGCAATTTTAAGCGTTTAAAAATACCGGGAACCATTCTGGCTCCTTTGTCTTCGTGCCCATGAAAAGTCCATCCTGCAACATTATCAAAACGCTTGGTGGCAGGCTTGGCAATATCGTGTAAAATAGCTGCCCATCTTAACCACAAATTATCGGTATTGGGAGCAATGTTATCCAACACTTGAATGGTATGGTAAAAATTGTCTTTGTGTGCTTTTCCGTTTTTAATCTCTACCCCTTTCATGTTGTCCAATTCAGGAAAGATAATCGCCAACAAGCCGCTGTCAAACAATAATTTAAACCCTACAGAAGGTTTTGGTGCCAAAATAATTTTATTCAGCTCGTCAATAATTCGTTCCTGAGAAACAATCTTAATACGCTCTTTGTTTTTGCTGATAGCTGTTAACGACTTGGCATCGATATTAAAATGGAGTTGGGTAGCAAATCGTATGGCACGCATCATTCTCAAAGGGTCGTCTGAATAAGTAATATCAGGGTTTAAAGGGGTAACTATCCGTTGATTTTTTAAATCTTCTAATCCGTTGAAAGGATCTATTAATGCACCGTAATTTTGCTTGTTTAAGCTTACCGCTAATGCATTGATGGTAAAGTCTCGTCTGTTTTGGTCATCAGCCAATGAACCGTTCTCTACAATGGGTTTTCTGGAATTTCTTTGATAGGATTCTTTTCGGGCTCCTACAAACTCAATTTCATAATCGTTGTATTGCAGCATGGCTGTACCAAAGTTCTTAAAAACAGTTACTTTGGTGTTTTTTCCTATCAGTTCAGCCGTTTTTTCTGCCAATGCAATTCCGGAGCCTTTGCAAACAATATCAATATCTTTACAAGGTCTGTTAAGTAAAAAATCTCTCACATACCCACCAATTACATAGCTCTCTGTCTCCAATGTTTCAGAAGCTTCTTGAACAATTTGAAAAATCGGGTGATTTAAAATTTCCTTTATGGGTTTAAACTCGCTTTCTATGGTCATTCTTAAAAATTAAATACTAAACTTGCCCCACTAACAGGTTGGTTGGCTGCCAATTGTACCGATGGTACCAACATTAATGATAAATTATCGTTTTTTGGAAAAGAGTATAAATGTGCATCAACACTTGCATCTACAATGTTTAACACATAAAAGATTCCTGCAACAATAATGGATAAATCTCTGTTGCGTTGATAGAAATTCATGTTCGATTCTAAACTTTGGGTAGATAATCTTCCATTGTATTCATCTATGGTTTCAGGGTTATCATCCAATCGATAAGTCAATGCCTTTTTAAAATCTTGATAGGTTTTGTTGTTTTCTACAGCAAAATAAATACTTGTACCAATGGCTCCGTAAACAATAGGAATTTTCCAGTATTTTTTATTGTATGCTTGCCCCAATCCGGGCACTACCGTACTCATTAATGCAGCTTTTGCGGGTGAGTGTGGTTTGGCCATATCAATAATGATGGTGTCTGATGTGGTAGTTTGAGTAGAATCTTGAGCTTGTAAAGATGAAGAACTAATTATAAAACACACCAAAAAACTAGCTAACAAATAATTAACCTTAAATAAAATGTATGATTTGATGTGCAACATCTAACAGTTAATTCCGAAGATTAAAATCCTAATAGTTCAGCAATTCGCTCTAAATCATCATCTGTTGCAAACGGAATAATGAGTTTTCCTTTACCTTGTTTATTTTTCTGAATTTGCACTTTACTTTTCAGGAAAGTACTCATGTCTTCCATTATTTTTTGGTTGGTAAACGAAAGTGATGTAGGCGAATTTTTAGTTTTAGCACTGGTGGCTGATTGCTTCATTTTTTCATCTTTAACCAACTCCTCTACTTGTCTTACTGACAATCCTTCTTTAATAATGCGTTGTGCTATTTGTTGTTGTTTCTTTTCATCTTCAATATTGATTAATGCACGAGCATGCCCCATCGAAATT
>DATGOR010000174.1:0-5489 GCA_035305805.1 Vicingaceae bacterium
TATAAAAAAAGACCTTTCTGTTTCAGAAAGGTCTTTTTTTGCATTCAAACAACTGTACTTAAATACATTATTTTGCTTCTACCACCAACATTTTGTTCATGCTTTCAAGTGTTAGTACTTGAAGAGTGTAGTTGTTTTGAAACACTTTTTCAACTGCTGCAACCAGTTGCTCAAACTGCTGACGGCTTTGTTTGTTATAAACCACAAAATTGAATAATAATATTCCTTTTGGGCTAAGTATGTTTTTAATTTGTTGAATAAACGCTTGTTTACAAAAATGTTCCGGAACGGTGATGTCTTTAAATAAATCTATGGCAATTAAATCGAAGTTGGTGGTTGCTTTTTCTACAAAAAGCAAGGCATCTTCATTTATCCAACTCAGGTTTTGGTGATTTTCCGTATTAAAATACTTCTTTCCCAAGCGAATTACTTCCGAGTCAATTTCTACTACAGTGGTGTTTATGTCTAACCCTAATTCTTTATAAAGAATAACCGGAATGCTTCCTGCACCGCCCCCCAAAAGCAGGCAAGAAGAAAAATTTCTTTTATTAAGCCGAATGTGTCGAAAAGCTTTTTGAAAAACACGGTGCAAACTACCAAAAGAGTAATTAGCATTAGAGGTATTAAGCACATATTTCCCGTCCTGAATAGCAACAATCAACTTTTCGTTGTATGGAGAAGAACTCTCTTCCACCACAATACGAACAATATAGCTTAAATATTTGTGTAGGGTTTTCACATTGTTTAATTGACCAACAACAAAAAACCCCAACCGTTTCACTTTTAAAAGGTTGGGGTTTTTAGTGGTGGAGAAGATGGGATTCGAACCCACGACCTCTTGACTGCCAGTCAAGCGCTCTAGCCAACTGAGCTACATCCCCAAGCGAGGGCAAATATCGTTTATTTTTTTAATTTTTCCTTTTTATTATACTCTAATTTTCCACCCCAAAAACGCATTTGTTGTAAGGTCCAATTAATCCTCCCGTTTAAATAAGTACTAGGATTTTTGGCATTAAACTTTAAAGGGCTAGGAAGCACTACTGCCAATGTTGCTGCTTGTCGTTTGTTTATTTTTGCCGCAGGTGTTTTAAAAAATGCTTGAGAAGCAGCTTCTGCTCCATATACGCCATTACCCAACTCTACAATGTTTAAATAAACTTCCATAATGCGTTCTTTGCTCCAAAATAGTTCTATCAAAAAAGTAAAATACACTTCAAACCCTTTCCTAACCCAACTTCTGCCCGGCCACAAAAACACATTTTTGGCTGTTTGCTGACTAATGGTGCTTGCCCCTCGTTTGCGTTTGCTTTTTTCGTTGTGCTTGATGGCTTTTTGGATGGCTCCAAAATCAAACCCATGGTGTTTCAAAAAATTTTGATCTTCCGTGCAAACTACGGCTAATTGTAAATCGGGAGAAATTTCTGAAAGCGGTTTCCAAGATTTTTCCAGCTTCATTGGTTTGCCGTCCATTTTTTGTTCAACAGCCCTAATCACCATTAAGGGAGTAACATATATCGGTATCCAACGAAGCAAAATTACCAAGCATATAGTAATGGCAAAATACCAAAGTAAAAGTTTACCCAACCATCGCAGTATTTTTTTCATTTAGCTATAAAATTCTATTTCAGAACAAAAGTAATACAAAGAAACACAGCTTATTTGCCGAAAGCAATATTTCTAGTAATTGCTTTTATTTAACTCGAATGATGCATTAGAAAATCTATTACGGAACATTGCAAAATTCAAAAAAAACACTACTTTTACTTTTATATGGAAGCAGGAAGTATATTTTTAGTGGTGGTTGCTTTGGTTTTGCTTTTGATGGTGCACCACTACAATAAAATCGTTAAAAAGAAAAATGCCATCAGAAGAGCAGCATCAGCATTAGATACCTATTTGAAAAAACGTTTTGACCTTATTCCGAATTTGGTACACATCGCCAATACATCTATTGCTAACGAGCAGCAATTAATTACAGAAATTTCTAATCAGCATGCTAAATTATTGACACAAAATACGGATAATCTTCACGCTCCTGAATTTAACAAAATGTACCATGATGTAACAGTATTAGTCAACAAAGTTGCTCATAACAAGTCGATTACAAACAATAATAATTACGTGCAATTACAACAAACTTGGAACAAAACCGAAGAACATATTGCTGCTGCCAGAAGGTTTTACAACGATGCCATTTATGAGTATAATACTACTATCAATTCTTTTCCAGCATCTATGCTAACCAACATGTTTAAATTTCAGCCCGTTGCTTATTGGGAAATTGATGAGGAGGAAAGAAAAAACATTGATGCTAAAAACCTCCTCTAATTTTCTTATGGTTTGAATAAAGATTTCGACATATTTTATGAACAACAACTCCAACCTGTTTTAGATGAATTAGAAAAAACAAGAAAAGAGATTCATAGCAATATCATCAGGTATGCACTCTACTCCATTGTTTTCTATATTCCGGGATTCTACTTTTCTTCTCACGTTGATAAAGACCATGGTTGGTACGCTGTTTTAGCTTTCTTTACTTTTTTTATTGCCATTGCTTTACCCGGCTATAACATTTCTATAGGTTTAGGAAGATTTAAAAAAGTGAAACATACTTTTAAAAACAAAGTATTGGTAAACCTTTTATTGTTCTTATATGACAATGTGGAATTTCTTTCTCGACAAAAATTTTCTAGGAAAGTCATGAATAATAGTGGGATTTTAGATAACACCCTATCTCATGAATTTGATGTAGTTGAAGGTGAAGATTACGTAAAATGTATTATAGGCAACACCACCATTCAGTTTGCAGAAATGTATATTGTTCGTTCGGATGTTATCTTTTCAAAAACACTATTTCAGGGAATTTTTATTTCTGCAAAATTCAACAAGCTACTAAAACATAAAACTTTAGTCTTATCGAGAAAAAAGCTTACTAATACACGGAAGTTCAGACTAAAATTACAATCATTTTTTAATGAAGGACATATCATTAGCTTAGAAAATAGTAAATTTAATGAGCTGTTTGTGGTGTATGGCGAAGATGAAATAGAAACCCGCTATGTACTTTCTTCAAGCATGATGGAAAAACTGATTGCCTACCAAGAAAAACTAAACAAAGACATTGCTTTTTCTTTTGTGGAAAACAGAATGTATGCAGCAATTTACACCAATAAAAACCATTTTGAGCCTACTATTTCTAAACCCTTAAACGATAAAGCCCAAATTGTACAACATTTTGAATTGTATAAAATGCTTACCGACATGGTGCTAGATTTAGATTTAAAACTACGCTTGTGGGATAAGTTGGAGTGAAGGGGAGTACCTTTTTTCGACTTTAGTTTTTTTGCTTGAACGGTCAAGGCTATGCGTAGTGCGGGATTTGAAACTGCAAACATTCAGTTTGGCACCAACATAAGCCAAAGCTAAGTTTTGTGTTTTAATTTGGTTTTAAAAATACTAAACTTAGCTTTGGCGTAATATGAACTACAAAGTTTAATTTTAAACTGCACCCCGCATTACGTATAGCCATTGTTGTAGCCAGTGTTTTTTTTATTTCTCGAAAGGATTTTTAATTATTATGTCGAAAGCAAGATAAATCACATCGGTTATAAATGATTTTCCTATCAAGTCATTCATATATCCGATATTAAGTTCAATTTTTTGTTTCGGTAATGAAATAGAATAGTATAAACAAAATCGAACTTCCTGATATTCAAACTTACTCCAACGGCTTTTATGAGTAGTGGAAAATAAAAACTCTGTTGTCGTAATAACTTTATGAGTGTGTAATGAATTTAAATTAAAGGCCACTTTTCCACGTAAGCGAGAACGAAACTGAGTGTTTTTTGTCGCTTTGCTGAAATCGGGGTTATAGAAAAAACGAATTTCTGGTCGATAACTGAAGGAATACTCTAACCTTCTAAACGAATTTAAATACGAAAATCGGCTATAAAACCTTAGTTCTTGTCGTGCTTTTGGCACGTCTAATTCATAAGGAGTAGTAGTTTGATATTTGTTTTGCCAACGGTAACTTAGAGCTAATGAGTATTTCCAATTTTTCTTAAATCTATGTGCTACTTCTTCATTTATAACATATAAGGCTTGTTTGTTGAATAAGTTGTAGTTATCTGGGCTGCTAATTCGTCCTAACCCGAAATAAGTAGTAGATGTAATGTTATCTTTTTTGTTAATATTCTCCTTTAATCCAATGGCAAACCAAGAAGCAGTATTTGCCTTGCCCAAACCTGGCGGAGAGATTTGAGCAAGACATTTTGAATTGAGCAATATTCCCAAAAGGATAATTAAGAAAGTTCTTAGCATATCTTGTGGAAACTTTAGTCGGCTATTTTACTTATTACTTTACCTTCTGAATCTATCACAATATCCCAATCGGTTTGAGTTAGAGCGTTAAGTTCCATTTTGTAGATTACTTTTCCATTGTCGGTTATGCGTTCTAAGTCGTCTATTGAATAACCACTAAAATCTGCTTGTATTCTATCATTCACAGCTTTTGGTAATTCGCTTTTAGAAATGTCTTCTTTGTGCTTTACGATTTTCCCTTCGGCATTGTACCATACTTCGTGGTCGATATTCCAACCAATTTCAAAATCAACATTGTATAAGTTACCATCCATTTCCCACTCTACATCTGTTGCTTTTGGGAATTGTTTGTTGAATTGGTTTAAAATAACCGATGGTACTTGGCTTTGTGGAATGTCCTGAGCTTGGGCAGATAAACTGATAGCTAATGCAGCGCTAAGGATTAAAATTTGCTTTTTCATCTTGTAAAATTTTTGTTTAATAATTAATTACAAGACAAAGGAAAGAACCAAATTTGGAAAGATTTGGGAATACTCTACACAGTAGAAAATTCTATTTGGAAAAAATGTAAGGTGTTGTTAAAAGAATAGGAAACCTTAAAACCGTATAAGTCTGCAATTGCTTTTACAATAGCCAACCCAAGCCCTGTTCCCTTAGATTTGCTATCAGGTTTATAAAAGCGGGAAAACAGAAGGGTTTTGTCAAGTTTTTCATTGTCCCCTGTGTTACTTATTTTAATAGTTTTTTCAGTAATCTCTACAAATACATCTCCGTCTGGAATATTATGGAAAATGGCATTTTTCAGTAAGTTTGAAATAATTACATTGGCAAGTGAGGCATCCATTTGAATGGATAGCTTAGCATTTTCATTTACTGTAATTTTTACTTTTCTAAATGTTGCCATATCTTCTAAATCACTAACATTTTTTTGAACGATATCATTAAGCAGAATTTGTTGATTGTCCAAAAACTGTTTGTTTTCGATTTTGGTTAATAGCAGCAATGATTTGTTTAAACGTACTAAACGCTCAATAATACTCATTACTTCGGCAATGTTTTCGGCTTGTTCGTTTTGTAAATTTCCTTTTTCAATTAGCAGTTCAAGTTTATTAGTGGCTATTGCTAATGGTGTTTGTAATTCGTGCGATGCGTTTCCTATAAATTGTTTT
>DATGOR010000175.1:0-3376 GCA_035305805.1 Vicingaceae bacterium
CCATACTTAAAAATGATAGGGCTTTAGGTTAGTCTGTAAGGAGAGGAGTAAAAAACACAAAGCCTTACAAAAATGTAAGGCTTTGTGTTATAGTTATACTTTTTTAGGCGGAAGGTCAAAAGCAACGGCATTGTGTTCAAAATGTCCTTTGTGTGCACCGTCGCAAAAAGGCTTGTTTTTAGACAAACCGCATCTACAGATCGATAGTACTGTTCTGCCTTGCAATCCGTAAGCGTTTCCGTTTTTATCTACAATTTCGAAATCTCCTTCTATTTTTACTGATCCATTGTCATTAATGGTAAGTTTTGTTGTTGACATAGTTGTATGTTATTAGTTTATCACAAAACTATGGATAATGTTGGTGATTTTTACTTGACTCATTCAATTTAGAAACGTTCCTTTTAAGAGTTTAAGAACCAATATTAATCAGATAAAATTACCTCCGTTTTTTAATATCTCGTACCAACGCATCTACCACTCCTAAAATAACTACTTCGTCATTTTCATTGATTTTTACAGAATTGGCATATTCCGGGTTTAAAGCTACCAGTTTAGAATTTATTTTATCGTATCGTTTTAAGGTGTATTCTGATGAATTTATTGATACAACCACATCATCGCCGTGCTGAGGTTCATAATCTGATCGTAAAATTAAAATATCGTTTTCCAGATAATCCGGATACATCGACAAACCTTTTACTCGGTTTACAAAAGTTGATTCTATTTTAGAAAGATACAGCTCGTCTAAACTTATCCGGTCGTTTAAAAAATCTTCTGCAGGTGAGGGAAATCCGGCATTCACACCTTCGCGTAACTGCACATAATATTTTTTGCCATTGGTATTAATGGGTAAATATTCTAATTCGCTGCCAAATTTTATAAACTTTATCATTGTACTTCTAAAATATCATTCCATTTTGTGGTATAATTCGGGCTTAAATGTTTCTGACGCATTTTCCACGTTTTGTCTAATGCCTGCGACCCTAATTTTAATTTCTGTGCTCCGTATTTAGAATTCAGTCTGTCCATCGTATTCATTATTTCACGATGTTTAAAAGGTTCTTCTTCGAACAAATTGAATTGTTTTTCGTCTTCCGGAGCAATTCCACCAACAATAACGCCGGCTTTTTTGTAATGGAAACCGGCTTTAAAAATAATGTCCAAACCTTTTTTGGCGTATTTGGCAATTTCAATATCAGAATTGGTCGGGTAGGGAATACTCACATTGACCGATCTTGAATACTGTTCCTGCTGCTCGTTAAACCTGTTGGTGTAAACAAAAACGGTAACTAATTGGCATGTTGACTTCTGTTTACGCAGTTTGGCAGCACAGGTTACGGCAAAAGTGGTAATGCGTTCTGCCAGATATTCCTTATCGGTATAAGTGGTATCAAAGGATCGGGTGGTGGCAATATGTTTTTTCGATTGCAATTCTTCCAATTCTAAAACCGAAATCCCTTCTAATTCTTTCTTTAATCGAAGTCCCACTACCGAAAACTGCCTTCTTACATATTCATCGGGAAGCTCGGTGAACTGAATTGCTTTGTGAACACCTTTGCTTTTTAGTTTTTTAGACATACGTCTGCCAATTCCCCAAACGTCTTCTATATTCAACCATTGCAATGCTTTCAGACGTTTTTCATCGGTGTCGATCAAATAAACGCCTTCTAACTGCGGGAGTTTTTTTGCGATATGATTTGCCGCTTTTGCTAATGCCTTGGTTGGAGCGATGCCTACACAGGTTGGAAGAAGTGTTTTTTGTAGAATCTCCCGGCGTATTTGTTTGCCACATTCATCAAGTGGCTGTGTAGAAAAATTATTGAAATGCAGAAAACACTCGTCAATAGAATATACTTCAACTTCGGGCGTATAATTTTTAAGAATATGATACACCCGGTTGCTCATATCGCCATACAAAGCGTAATTCGATGAAAATACGTGAACACCCAATTCCTTAAACTTATTTTTGTATTCAAACGCAGCTGCAGCCATAGGAATGCCGAGTTTTTTAGCTTCGTTAGATCGCGAAATAACACACCCGTCGTTATTGCTTAAAACAACAATGGGCTTGTGGCGTAAGGTTGGGTTAAAAATCCGTTCGCAACTTACATAAAAATTATTACTATCTACTAAAGCATACATTTTACAAAATTATCAATTTATAAAACGCAATAAAGTTAAAAATGTGTCGTTCTTAATTCTGTAAAATTACAGCTGTACAATAAAGGCATAATGCTTATATTTGCCGGCGTTAAAAGGTAGTCACAATGTTTAATTAAGATTAGTGACACCGGTATAATCAAAGAAAACAAATTTATTAAATGAAAAAACTTTTAAAAAAAATCTGCCTCCTGTCTATGTTGGTAGGTATGGGATCTGCGTATGCCCAAGAGAATAATCAGGTTTATTTAGGATTGGGAATGGGATTGGATTACGGCGGCGTAGGTGCTAAAGTAGAATATCTTCCTGTAAAAAATGTAGGCGTTTTCGCGGGATTGGGATTTAACTTATTGTCGGTTGGCTGGAATGTAGGTGCTACTTACAAAATTATGCCCGATAAAAAGGTTTCTATCAATCCTATGGTTTTTTATGGATACAATGCGGTATCTAAAGTTTCGGGAGCGCCTAATTATGATATGACATCGTACGGAGTAACATTTGGAGCGAATGTTGATATAAAAATGGGAAAACAGGGCAATAAGTTAAGCGCAGGAATTTTTGTGCCAGTAAGATCAGAAAAATTTATGGATAACTATGATGCAATGAAAAATGATCCTAGAGTATTTTTAGAGTCTAGCTTAATACCGGTAACAATAGGCGTTGGCTACAATTTTAAACTGAATTAAACAGGCAGTTTTCCAAGCAATTTTATTAATCAAAACGCACTTACCTCTAAAAAAACTTCATGTAGATTGATAAATTGTTATAATGCTAATCATTATGTTTTATTTGTCATGAGATTAAATCTTAACCTTTTTGTTTTATATGAAAATAATTTAAACAAAAATCCCAACCATTCGGTTGGGATTTTGTTTTTTATATCTTAAAAATTTATGCCTTTACATTAAGCATAATTGATAATTCATCTAACTGAGCGTTATCAATAGTTGCGGGTGCATCAATCATTACATCTCTGCCCGAATTGTTTTTAGGGAATGCAATAAAATCGCGAATGGTTTCCTGTCCGCCTAAAATTGCAGTTAAACGATCTAATCCAAAAGCCAAACCGCCATGTGGTGGTGCGCCAAATTGGAATGCATTCATTAAAAATCCAAACTGTTCTTGCGCCTGTTCTGTAGTAAAACCTAAATGTTTAAACATTAAAGCCTGCATGTCTTTGTCGTGAATACGAATCGATCCACCGCCAATTTCATTA
>DATGOR010000176.1:0-5985 GCA_035305805.1 Vicingaceae bacterium
AATGAAAAAAAGTTTTTTGAAGATGGCTTGAATAAACTTTTTAACGAAATCAATCAATTTCCTGAACCCGACTTTATTGTTAATGCTTATAAAAGAAATAAAAACTCATAATTTATGTACATTAAAAATTTTAAACTACTCACATTAATTGCCTTATCTGCTTTTATTTGGTCTTGTGGCGAAAAACAAAACAACCAACAACAGCAGCAAGGAGCTTTACAAGTAAAAGGCTACAAAGTGGTAGGAATGTCGTTTAATAGCGAAGTAAAAACTACTGCCAATATACTAGCCAACGAGCAAGTGGAATTAAAAGCTCCTATTGCCGGACAAGTGCTTAGCATATATTTTGAGGAAGGCACTACTGTACAAAAAGGCCAGCCAATTGTTAGAATTGACGACCGTGCTTGGAAAGCTCAATTAGTAGGCTTAGAAGCTGCTTTGGAAACAGCTAAAAAAGATTATGAAAGAAAAAAAGAATTGCTAGACATTGAAGGAAGTAGTCAACAAGAAGTGGACAATGCTTTTTCTGCTTGGCAAACGCTAAAATCTCAGGTAGAACAACTAAAAGTTAATATCGACTTGGCAAATGTTAAAGCTCCCTTTTCGGGAAAATTAGGAATGAGAAACTTTAGTGAAGGAAGTTTTTTAACACAAGGGCAAACCATTACTACACTAACAGAAATTCATCGTTTAAAAGTTGATTTTTCGGTAGCACAAAATCACATGAATAGCTTAGCAATCGGAAAAAAAGTAACTGTTTTAATTGAAAATGATACACTAGAAGCTGAAATATACGCCATAAGTCCATTAATAAATAATGAATCTAGAACTATAAATGTCAGGGCTTTGCTTCAGCAAAATGACAAGCAACATTACCTGCCGGGTGTTTTTGCCGAAGTAATTATTACCACCGACTTTTTAGATAATGCTCTAATGGTTCCCACCCAAGCTGTTGTACCTTCTATTACCGACCAAACAGTTTATATTGTAAAAGACGGAAAAGCACAAAAGAAAATAGTACAAATAGGAAATCGTACTAAAGATATGGTACACATTACTGATGGAATTGCTGAAGGCGATGTGGTATTAACTACCGGTTTACTCCATGTAAAAGATGGAATGCCCGTTGCCGTAGAAATAATAACTGAAAAACAAGAGAAGAAGCAATAAAACTTTAATACAATGAAATCTCTAATTTCTAATCTTCAATTTCTAATCATCTACAAATGACATTATCAGATATAAGTATAAAAAGACCCGTATTAGCCACCGTTTTTGCTATTGTAATTATCATTTTCGGTGCGGTAGGTTATAGTTCCTTAGGGATTAGGGAATACCCTAGTGTAGATCCTCCTGTGGTTACTGTTACTACCAACTATGTTGGTGCTAATGCGGAAATCATCGAGTCGCAAATTACAGAACCGTTAGAAGAACAAATTAATAGTATTGATGGAATTAAAACCTTGAGTTCAATCAGTACCGATGGAAGAAGTACTATTACTATTGAGTTTTTGCCCGAAATGGATTTGAACAACGCTGCTAATGACGTAAGAGACAAAGTATCTCAGGCAGTAAGAAATCTACCTCCTGATGCCGATCCTCCTGTTGTAAATAAAGCTGATGCCAATGCAGAAACCATTCTTTCTATTACCGTTCAGAGTGAAAAAAGAGGATTGTTAGAGCTTTCTCAAATTGGAAACAACATCTTTAAAGAACGACTACAAACCGTTCCCGGTGTCAGTAGTATTAGAATATGGGGGGAAAAAAAATACGCCATGCGTTTGGAATTAGATCCTGTTAAGATGCGTGAATTTAACCTCACTCCCATTGACATTAAAAATGCCTTGAACAAACAAAATATTGAACTACCATCGGGAAGAGTGGAAGGAAGTGAGACCGAACTTACCGTAAGAACTATAGGGAGGTTATATACCGAAGAAGAGTTTGAAAACCTCATCATTAAAGAAGAAAATGGCGTATTGATAAAATTAAAAGATGTTGGTTCAGCAAGGTTAGGAGCTGAAGCTGAAAGAACCCTATTACGAGGAAATGGTGTTATTCCTATGGTGGGCATCGCCTTACAGCCACAGCCCGGCTCCAACTATATTGAAATTGTTGACGAAGTTTTTCGTAGGCTCGAAATCATGAAAAAAGATTTACCGGAAGATATTCAGTTAAATGTAGCTTTGGATAAAACAACATCTATTAGAAAAGCCATTAGCGAAGTGGAATCTACCATTGTACTTGCTTTTGTTTTAGTATTGATGGTTATTTTCTTTTTCCTTAGAAATTGGCGAACTACACTTATTCCAATTGTATTGATACCCATTGCATTAATAGGTAGTTTCGGAGTTTTGTATGCAGCAGGATTTTCCATTAATGTTCTTTCTTTATTAGGATTGGTATTGGCTACAGGCTTAGTGGTGGATGATGCTATTGTGGTGATGGAAAATATTTATGCTAAAGTGGAAGAAGGAATGCACCCCATTAAAGCTGCTTTTGAAGGAGCCAGAGAAGTCTTTTTTGCAGTAATTGCCACTTCCATTACTTTAGTTTGTGTGTTTTTACCCATCTTTTTTATGCCGGGTTTAACAGGACAATTATTCCGTGAATTTGCCATGGTAGTTGTCGGAGCTGTTGTCATATCTACCTTCATTACATTATCATTAACACCCATGATGAGCTCACGCATGTTGAAGAAAAGTAAAAGAGAAAATGCATTGATGCGAGCCTTCGGTAAAGTAGTAAATGTTAGCACCGAAAAATATACCGCTACTTTAACTAAATTCATGGAAAAAAGATGGTTAGCATTCCCTGTGTTTATCATTATGGCACTTCTTATCTTTTTGATAGGCTCTCAATTACAGTCGGAATTAGCTCCTATGGAAGACAAAAGCCAACTACGAATAGTTTCTACTGCACCGGAAGGCACCTCTTACGAAGCTATGGATGCTTACCAGTACGAGCTGATGCAAATTATGGATACGATTCCCGAAAAAGCATTTTTATTGGGTGTTACATCTCCCACGTTTAGTGCTTCTACTGCTGCCAACTCTGCTTTTATTAGAATTACACTGGTAGAACCTTCCGAGCGTAAAAAAACCCAAGAGCAATTGGCACAAGAAATTAATAAAATATTAAAAAATCACACTTTTGCAAAGTCTTTTGTTATTCAAGATCCTACTATCCAAACCAGTGGTGGCGGATTTAACAAACTGCCTGTTCAATTTATTTTGCAAGCACCGGATTTGGAAAGATTAAAAGCCGCTTTACCCATTTTTATGGATAGTGTACAGAAAAGCCCCGTTTTCTCTATGTCGCAAGTGGATTTAAAATTCAATAAGCCTGAAATAAAAGTTACTATTAATAGAGAAAAAGCTTTATTAATGGGTGTTGCTATTGCCGATATTGCTCAAACATTACAAACATTCCTAAACGAAGAGCGTTTGGGATATTTTATCAAAGATGGTAAACAATACTATGTACTTTCGGAAGCAAAAAAAGACAAAAAAGACGAACCACTAGATTTACACAACATTACTGTTCGTAATAAAAGCAACGAAATGGTAACACTTGATAATTTGGTAGATATTGAATTAACCAGCCGCCCTCCGTCATTACTTCGATACAACCGTTATACCTCTGCTACTGTAGAAGCCGATTTAGCGCCTGGTTATGCGTTGGGTGATGGTATTAATGAAATGCGTAGAATTGCTTCAGTTGTATTAGATGAGTCATTTAGCACGGAATTAGCCGGTTCTGCTTCCGATTTTGCTCAAAGCTCTGACAGCACACTTATCATTTTTATATTTGCGTTGGTATTGGTTTACCTAACATTAGCAGCTCAATTCGAAAGCTTTAGAGACCCTTTAACCATTATGCTTACCGTTCCATTAGCACTAGCTGGTGCGGTAGTTACCTTGTGGATATTTGGTCAAACTTTAAATATTTTTAGCCAAATTGGAATGATTGTATTAATTGGTATTGTTACCAAAAACGGAATTTTAATTGTAGAGTTTGCCAATCAGAAAAGAGATGCCGGGATGAGCTTAAAACAAGCCGCTTTTGAAGCCGCTTCTCAACGTTTCAGGCCAATTTTAATGACCAGCTTATCTACTGTTTTAGGAGCTTTACCAATTGCCTTGGCGTTGGGAGATTCTTCTACCAGTAGAATCCCTATGGGATTGGCAATTATTGGCGGATTAATCCTTTCGTTGGTATTAACACTGTATGTAATTCCGGCTTTATATACCTATATTGCCAGTAAAGAAAATATAATTGTAGATGAAAAGGATTTTAATTAATGATTTGAGATTAGAGATTAAAAGTTGAAAATAAGTACAAAAATTACAAATGAAGAAAATTATAACATATAGTTTATTTACCATTTTGATAAGTGTCAGTTCTTTGGCAAACGCACAAACATTGCAAGAGCTGATTAATATTGCCTTGGCTAATAATTATCAAATAAGAGTATTGAAAAATGAGGCTCAAGTTGCAGCTAACAACAATACTATGGGAAATGCCGGGCAATTACCAACAGTGAGCTTAGATGGTGCTTATTCCACCTCTTTTAACAATACCCGACAAGAGTTTGCCGATGGTTCTGTTAGAGAAGGCAACAATGCTAAAAATACCAATGTAAATCTATCTGTATTAGCTAACTGGACCATTTTTAATGGATTTAGTGTGTATGCCAGAAAAAATCAATTAGCTTATTTAGAAGAGTTAGGCGAACTCAATTCCAAATTTTACATAGAACAAACTGTTTCCGATATTGTAATGGCTTATTACCAATTGGTTTATGAAACTCAATTATTGAACTTTTATCAAAAAAGTTTAGAAATATCTTCTTTCCGATTAAAATTAGAAGGTAAAAGAAAAGAACTCGGATCGAGTACAGCCATGGCTTATGGGCAAGCTTTGGTAGATTATCAATCGGATAGCATTTTACTACTAAATCAACAACAAAGCATTCAATCATTAAAAATCGAACTCAATAGAATTATTGGAAATCCGTTGGAAAATGATATTATTATCAGTGAAAATGAATTTTTATTTGCTCCATTCGAAGGGAAAGAAGCGTTGCAAAAAACAATTGAAAACAACAACAGTCAATTAGAGCAACAACGCTTACAAGAGTTAATTGCAGAGACAGATTTACGCATGTCGAAAGCTAATCGTTATCCGAAAGTAGATTTATTTGCCGGTTATCAGTATTCCAAAACCTTTTCTGAAGTTGGCTTTTTTAGTTCTAATCAAAATTACGGACCAACTGTTGGGGTAAGTGTAAGTTTCAATCTATTTAATGGAGGGGCTGTAAATAGAGAGATTAAAAACACTAAGCTTTTTGTAGAAAATGCTTCTTTATCTAAAGAAGAAGTTAATCAAAACATACAAGCAGAAGTTTTACAACTTTATAGCAAGCATTTATCTTTATTAGAAAGAATTGCCTTAGCAAAAAGCAACGTAAGCACCATGCAAAATGTTTACGAAACCGCCTCCGAACAGTTAATAAAAGGAGCTATAAACGGTTATGATTTTCGTTTAACACAATTAACTTTTCTAAACAACGAACTGACTTTAATGCAATTGCAATTAACCGCAAAAGCAACAGAAATAAACCTAAACAGACTTTCTGGAACCGTACTTAATGTTTACATGAGTAAATAGTAAGCCTTAATCCTGATTTTTAAACTTCACCATTGTTAAGATAGTAGCTAAAGCAACTGTTTCCCCTGTTTCATCATACACATCTACTAAGAATTTTACAATTCCTTTTTTAATGTCGTTTTCATCTTTTTTCTCTTGAGAAATTTTTTCCTTAGCCGTAAATCTAACTCCAATAGTCATTCCCGGGTAAACAGGTTTTACAAACCTACATTCATCTAACCCGTAGTTCAATAAAACAGGCCCTTTTTTACCATCAACAAATAAACCTGCAGCTTTTGATAATACCCAATAACCATGTGCAACATTTCTTTC
>DATGOR010000177.1:0-2766 GCA_035305805.1 Vicingaceae bacterium
TGGTATAAAAGAAAAAATATTGGCAGCAAAACGAGCCGACATCAAGGAAATTATTCTTTCTAAAGACAACGAAAAAGACATCAACGAAATAAAAGAAAATTACCTGCAAGGATTAACCTTCCATTATGTAGAAAACATGACCGATGTAATTCGTCTTGCCCTTACGAAAGAAAAGGTTAAAAATGCCATCAACATTACTTCTAAAGATCAATTAAGAGGATAAATTGTTTTTTTTAATTTAAACCTGACAGGTTTCAGAAACCTGTCAGGTTTTTTTGTTTATTACACCCTTAAATTGTTAATAATTATTGATAATTAAATTCAGGATAAGCAGACATAAAAAATTACTTTTGTTAGCCTTACAAACTAACGACAATAAATAAAATAAAATCACATGAAACGACCATAGGTAAAAAATTCCATACACATGGATTAATTTTATGGGAGTTACATCTGACCGATTTAACAAAATAAAAATATAAACAGATGAAATTCATAGTAACAAGTACAGTTTTATTAAAAAAATTACAACAAATAAGTGGTGTATTAAGTACCAATAATACACTCCCGATTTTAGATAACTTTTTATTTGAAATTCAAGATGGTGAATTAACTGTTACAGCTTCCGATTTAGAAACTACTATTTCTACTAAATTAACCATTGAATCTAAGGAAAACGGAGTAATTGCTATTCCCGCTAAATTATTGTTAGACACTTTAAAAACTTTCCCAAGCCAACCACTTACATTTACCATAGATGAAAAAGATTTTGGTATCGAAATCACTTCTGATGAAGGTAAATATAAACTGAGTGGTTTAAATGGAGAAGAGTTTCCTAAAACACCGGAAATTGAAAAGCCATCTACCATAAAAATTAACGCAGACATCATTGAAAATGCCATCAACAAAACACTTTTTGCCACCGGAAATGATGAACTTAGACCTGTAATGTCAGGTGTATTTTTTGAGTTAAACAATGATGATATTACATTTGTTGCTACCGATGCCCACAAATTGGTAAAATACAAAAGAACAGATTTAGGAGCTAAAACAGGTTCTTCTTTCATTTTCCCTAAAAAACCGCTTACCTTGCTCAAAAATATTTTAAGCAACATTTCCGATGAAGTAACTATCAACTACAATGAAACCAACGCTTCATTTGAGTTCGATTCTACCAAATTAATATCGAGATTAATTGACGGGAAATATCCTAACTACAATGCGGTTATTCCTACCGAAAACCCAAATGTATTAACCGTTGAAAGAAGTAAATTCTTAACTTCATTAAAACGTGTAGCCATATTTTCCAACAAAACTACTCACCAAATAAAACTAAAAATGTCGGGGAGCGAACTTCAAATTTCTGCTGAAGACTTAGATTTTTCAAATGAAGCAATTGAAAGACTAACTTGTCAATACGAAGGTGATGATATGGAAATTGGCTTTAACGCAGCATTTTTATTAGAAATGTTAACCAACTTAACTTCTGACAATGTGAGTATTGCTATGTCTGCTCCCAACAGAGCCGGAATTTTAACTCCGGTAGAAAAAGAAGACGACAACGAAGAGGTGTTGATGTTGGTAATGCCTGTAATGCTAAACAATTAATATAGTTAAAGTTTGAGGTTTAATGTTAACATCAAACCTCAAACTTTAAACCTCAAACCAAACATGGAACTTCTTAAAAAACTTTGTGAAATTCATGCCCCTTCCGGTAGTGAAGAAGCTATGACTAAGTTTCTTTTAAAGCACATCAAAAAAGAGCAAAAAAATTGGAAAGTTCAACCGGAAATTTTAATGGGAGAAGATTTTCAAGACTGTATCATACTTATTTTTGGTGAACCAAGAACTGCTATTTTTGCTCACATGGATTCTGTTGGCTACACAGTTGGTTACGATAATAATCTAATTAAAATTGGGGGGCCTTCAGCCAAAAAAGGAGCTAAATTAATTGGAGAAGATAGTCAAGGAAAAATAACTTGTACACTTGAAGCTGTTGAAGATGAACACGAGTTCCTAACCTTTTCTGCAAAATACAAAAGAACAATAGACAGAGGAACAACACTTACTTATCAGCCTGACTTTAGAGAAGATAAAAACTACATCCAATGCTGTTACATGGATAATCGTTTGGGTGTTTGGAATGCCCTAGAAGTGGCAAAAACTTTAGAAAATGGAGCCATCGTTTTTTCTGCTTGGGAAGAACATGGTGGTGGTAGTGTGGGCTATTTAGCCAAATTTTTATACGAAGGTTTTGGAGTTAAACAAGCACTAATTTCTGACATAACTTGGGTAACCGAAGGAGTTAAGCACGGAAAAGGTGTTGCTATCTCTATGCGTGATTCAGGAATTCCAAGAAGAAGTTACATCAACAAAATTATTTCTTTGGCCAAAAACAGTAAAATCCCCTTTCAATTAGAAGTGGAAAGTGCAGGTGGAAGTGATGGAAATGCCCTTCAACGCTCTCCCTACCCTTTTGACTGGTGTTTCATTGGTGCCCCCGAAGATAACGTTCATTCTCCGGATGAAAAGGTACACAAAAAAGACATCAAAGCAATGGTAGCAATGTACGAGTATTTGATGAAAAAATTGTAATCATTAACTTATTGAAAATTTGTGTTCTCGATACTAATTTCATTCATTCCAATCATGAAATTAACTCGAACTGACAAATTTCCTTCCAAATGCACCATGGGGTAATCATTACTTTTTCTTTAGCTTAGACAAATACTTATCTACTAAGCTATTTACATCTTCAGAAACCTT
>DATGOR010000178.1:0-9817 GCA_035305805.1 Vicingaceae bacterium
TTTCGATCCAATAATTGCTGCTGCAAGTCGCTCTACGGGCATGTATAAAGATGTAGAAAAAGAAGACTTTATTCATCGTAAAATGAAGTATAAAACCAGACTTTACCTTACCTCAGGAGGGAAAGAATATGTGCCTGATGGACGTCCGGGACAACACTCGCCTTTTACCCGTAAATTTTTAGAAGCTTTGAGAAGTTATGGTGGTGAAGACGGTATTTTAACCGTAAACGAAATCCTATCTTACATAGAAAAAGTTATTCCTCAACCCCGATTTGGAGAGTTCGGCAACAACGAACCCGGTAGCGACTTTTTGTTTATTAAGAAGTGAGGTGATTAGCAATTAGAGATTATCCTCCACTAACCCCATCCTTTGGATTGGTCTTGGCTTTGTGTGATAGATACTCCTCCCCTTTGGGGAGGTTGGGAGGGGCTTACTTATCAGCTATAAAATAATACTCTGTATTATCATTAAACAATTTACAAAATTGCTCGTTGGTTAATGCTGCTTTTTCTTCCAGCCAATGGTTTAAAGTAAATACCTGCAAACCAATTTCTTCAGTTAAAAACAAATGAATATCCTTTGCTTTGGTGTGATAATATTCTGTAGCCCCTAAGCCACATTCAAAAAGGATAGTTGGTTGATTTTTCTTTAACAATTCCTTGCCACCTAACATCACATCAAACTCACCGCCTTCTACATCAATTTTTATAAAATGGATGGGAGTTTCGGAAGGAATAATATCGTCCAATCGTTTTACTTCTACCTCAATTTTCTCAATATCAGGATTATCAATAGCGTATTTTCTTTTGTTTAACCCACTGTATGCCGGAGCATTTTTCACATAATGAAAAGTAGTTTGTTTGTTTTCGGTGGACAAAGCATAGGGATAAATAGTGGCTTCATTGGCAAATTTTTCTTTCAGTTGATGGTAAAAATCGGGGATGGGCTCAAAAGCAAAGTGGGTACCCAAAGGAGCTTTTTTAATTAAGTAAGCCAATATTTCACCTTTATGGCAACCTATATCAATGGTGTTGGCGTTGGGTAAAATTACTTTTCTAATTATTTTTTTGGTCAAGCGGTCGTACTCCAAGTTTTTGGTAACATCCAAGTGTAAAAAATTGAGTAAGTTGCGTAGTATGTTTTTAAGCATGAAAAGCGTAAAAATTTATTCAAAAAACGGACAAATATAAACTAAATTGCATAAACAAATAGCTCTTTTTCAACGATTGCTTGCATTGGTTTTTATTTGCATTAACAACACTTTCGTTTTAGGGTGGTTAGCTATTTCCATTCTATGCCAATGTTCTTTAATGGTTGATGAAAATTTGGTTTCATTTTCTGTTAACCACAATAATTTTTCTTGGTCGGGAAAATGTTGCTGCATTATTTCATAATCATGGTAAGAAGAAGAAATGTAAGCCAATTCAGGAAAAATATTAGCTTTTATTTGGGTGATGGTTTCATTTAAATTTTCTTCGCTTAATTGGTATAACCCGGGCCAATGTAAATAATAGCTAGTTTGAAAACCATTGTTAGCAAATAGTTTCAACAATTCAGGCTGTGTTGCTTCTACAATAAATTGTTTTTTTGAAATATTTAGTTCAGCACATAAAAAGGCTAATCTTTCTAATGCTTGTGAAGCATTTTTTAGAGATAAATTTTTGAAATCGAGCCAAAAATTCAGTTTACTTTCCTTGTTTGATTTTAAATATTCCAACAAATTTAAGTCTATAGATTTTGCTGGAGGGTGGTTCACATCAAAAACGTTTAATGTTGTATCAAAAACTACATCTAATTCCACTCCGGAAAATGTGGCGTTAACTTCTTGTAGTTTTTCAATGCTATTTACTCTGTGCACCCAAATTTTTTCAGCATGCAATTTTTTCAGAAAAAAATCGGTAGTAATTCCTTTGTAAGCAATTATTAATAGCGTTGTTAAAACAATACCCAAAACCAATATTTTCTTAATAGAAAGTTGCATTTACGGAGCAGGTTTTATTTCAGTATCAAAATCAATATGTTGCTTTACAATTCTTTGTTTGGTTTGAAAAGTTGGATGAAAAATGCTGTTTTCGCTTTGCATTCCTTCAAACGTAATGTTTAATAAATCCGCAACACTATATATAAAATCGTCTGTCATGTATTTTCTGTCTGCAAAGGGTTTATATTTTTCTAACTTATTTTTGTTGTTGCTCCAAAAAACAAAAGGAATTTCAAACATTGGGTAGCTCCCGATGGATTCGCTATGCCCGTTAAAGTCAACAGTTTGATAAACATCCTCACCATGATCGGAAAAGTATATCATTTGTTGTTTTTCATTTGGAGTAGCGTTTGATTTTAATAATGAAATAATCTCACTAATTACAAAATCATTATATAAAACAGCATTATCGTATTGATTGATAGCATCAAAAGCTTGTTGTGTCCCAAATGGAGTTGAAGGAGCATCTTTAAACTGATTAAAACTTTTTGGATAGCGGTTTTTGTATTGTGTATGTGTTCCTAAAAGATGAACAAAGATTACTTTTTTAGCACTTTTATCGCTAAGGGCTTTTTTTATAATTGGCAACACCCTTTCGTCTAATGAATGCAATTCTTTTTCACCACCTAGGTTGGTAAAGTAAGAGTAGTCTGCTGCTTTTGAAAGCATAGTAACCATGGTTTCATTTATGCCAACCGGAATTTGGTTTGAAATCCAATAGGTTTTGTAGCCGGCAGCTTTAACTAGTTGTACCAAACTCCCTAATTCTTTATCAGATGGGTTATTAGTTGTTCCAAAAGTGAGTACTTTTTCTAAAGCAGGAATGGTGTGCGTATGCGGACTAATGACATCATTAAAAACTACTAGTTCATCATTAATTTTTGCTAGGTTTGGTGTTGTATTTCTATGATAACCGTAAATTCCTAAATGATGTTTGGTGGTAGATTCGCCTATCGTAATAATCAAGGTTTCTTTATCATCATTTTTATTTTTTTGAACGGTTTTTAGGTAGGAACTTTTTTCTGAATCACTAAAAAAAGCTTTGTACTTTTCTACTTCTTGTTGGTATTTTTCATAACCACTAAAAAGCTGAAAAGCTGCATGGTATTTATGATGGTTGGATTTGAGATAGATAACAGTTCCTAAAACTAAAAGAACAACACCAATCAACCATTTTTTCCATGCTTTATGTTGTGTTTTAAGCCAAAGTGATTCTATAAAAATTACTAGGGTTCTAATGTCTTCAAAAATAGCTTTAAAAGCACTTTTAAACGTGTATTGTTGAATAGCCTTTTTTACACCAATTAGTATAAAAACCGAGGGAATTAGAAAAATAAGTGCTAACAAGAAAATGCCTAGGGTAAAATATTCATAAAGGTATTCTTTGGTTTCAGAAAAATTGGTTTCTAATAAAATAAAGGCTGTAGATGTAGTTATTCGTTCTTTGTAAATAGAAACATAAGCTGCTTCAAAAAAAGCCAGTAAAAGTGTGGTAATGTATATAAACCGCACATAAAGTGTGCTGAGCTTTTTGTTGGTAAAAAAATAAGCTACAAAGTAAAGCAGTAGGTGTAAAAAAATAATTCTTTCGGGAGTAAAAGATTTGCCAGTATTGGATGTAACAACTATTGATAAAACAACAATAGGGTACAAAAGAAATAGGTAGCTGTATTTAATTAAATGACGAGTAAATGGCATTTGTTGTTATATCAATGAGGGGTTAAGATTAGTTTTTGAGAAGCTATCATTTTATTGTTTTCAAAAAACTGAACACTGTATATTCCTGATGATAAGTTGCTGAGGTTTATAGTTGTTATTTCTTGATTATAAATGGAACTTTCGTAAACCAATTCACCAAAAACAGAGAAAACCATTATTTTAGTTGCCTTAGAATTAGAAACATCTATATTCACCACTGATGACGCTGGATTAGGGAAAATTAAAATATTTTCTTCTGATGCAGGCTTCCAAGAGGTTAAATCATCTATTTTTAAAGGCATAAAATCATTTATAGTATCAACTGTAAATTGATGATTGGTAACAACTGTATCTATTTCAATAATCATTACATCTTCTAACCCATTTCCATAACTTTTGGTAAATCCGGCAATTTTTAAAGCTTCGTTAGGTTCTAACAAAATGCTTTTACTTTCTTCATCTTTAGTGCCACCAAAAGTGGAGGCGCTATTTCCCCAAAACCCTCCTGATGTAATCAAAAATACCAAAGCATCTTTTCCTCCATTTCCGGCAGCTGTTGTATGTCCGGTACTAAAAAAGCTGCCATTAGCCAATTCCACCATATCATAAATAACTTCCTCGCCAACTTGTCCAAAAAAGTTTCCCCAAATAGTATTACCGATACTATCAGCTCTAATCATGTAAAAATCTTTATCGTTATTAGGGGTAAAACCTGTTGTTACTCCTCCTAAAACATAATCACCATTGGCTGCTTCTATAATAACATGGGCTTCTTCATAAGCAGTAGTACCATAGGCGTTGTTCCAAATTAAACCACCTGAACCAGTTAGTTTTATCATATACATTTGTACAGAATCTGTTGTAGTAGTTGTCATTCCTGCAATTACCAGATTGCTGTCAGTAGTTTCAATAATGCTATTGCCTTTGTCAACTAAGCTACCGCCAATGGTTCTAGTCCAAAGTGTATCTCCTAACAAGTTGGTTTTAACAATATACACATCCGATTCGCCATTGGTGTTGTTATAAGTTTCGCCACAAAAAGCAAAACCACTATCTGTTGTTTGAATAACATCGTAAGCTAAGTCCCAATCGTTTCCTCCATAGCTTTTTTGCCATTGTATTACGCCCAAGCTGTCTGTTTTTATTAAACGAGCATCATAATCGCCCCCAGAGCTAAAACTATTGCTGGTAGCAACAATTATAAATCCTTTGTCAAAAGTTTCTTTAACTTTATATCCCCAATCGTTGTTGTTGCCCCCTATTGCCCAACTCCAAACCACATTAATTTGCGAGTCAAGTTTTAGTAAATAAACATCTGTATTTCCTGAGGTATTACTTGTTGTAGAACCAACTACTACATAAGCCCCATCAGAAGTTGCAACAATGCTTTCTGCTTTGTCTATTCCTGCTCCTCCAACGGCATACAAATGTGCTATAGTGTCTTTTTGTGCAAAAGACATCACAGCGTAAATTATCAATATGGAAGTTAGTAAGTGGCGCACTTATAACACTTTTCTTATTTTTAGTAGTTTGACAAGCAATTCTTCTAATAAATCTAGAGGTAACATATTGGCTCCATCGCTCAATGCTTTTGAGGGTTGAGGATGAGTTTCAATAAAAATTCCATCTACTCCAACAGCAATCCCTGCTTTAGCTATGGTTTCTATTAATTCGGGTTTTCCTCCTGTTACTCCGCTGCTTTGGTTGGGTTGTTGTAATGAGTGGGTTATATCTAACACTGTTGGAGCAAATTGCTGCATAACGGGAATTCCTCTAAAATCTACTACTAAATCTTGATAGCCAAATGTGGTTCCTCTTTCGGTAATCCAAACTTGTTGATTGCCCGAATCCTTTACTTTATTTACTGCAAATTGCATGGCTTCGGGACTTAAAAATTGTCCTTTTTTAATGTTGACTACTTTACCTGTTTGTGCGGCTGCAATAAGCAATTCGGTTTGCCGGCACAAAAACGCAGGAATTTGCAACACATCTACATATTTAGCGGCAATTCTACATTCTTCTTCGGTGTGTACATCGGTTAAAACAGGTAGTTGCAACTCATCTTTTACTTTTTTAATAATAGTTAAAGCTTTCTCATCGCCAATTCCCGTAAAAGAATCTATTCTGGAACGATTTGCTTTTCTATACGATGCTTTAAAAATATAAGGAATTTTTAACCTGTCGGTTATAGCTTTTATTTTGGTAGCGATTTCAAAAACATTTTCTTCACTTTCTACCACGCAAGGGCCGGCTATTAAAAAGAAATTTCCTTCCTCAAGGTATTGAATATGGGGTAAGTTTTCTATCATTATTTTTTATTTTTATTGACCATTAAACAAAAGTACTTAAAAAAGCACTTTAATTCCTCCAAATCCACTGTTGGCAAAAGTAGATTTAGGAACAACAAAAGCATTTAGGTTATTACTTCCAACAAACAATTGTACTTTATTGTTAATGTTTGCAGCAGCAGAAAGCCCTATATTAAATTTTCCGTAACCACCATAAGAAAAATGAAATTGAGCTAAGATGTTTTGAGAAAAATAATAGGAAGTATTGGCATAAATGTAAGGGAAATAATTGGCTAACATTCGGTTGAAAACACCAAATTGACTTTTCCATTTTTCGTTCCATTTTTTGGTATAGCTCAAATTTACACTTGTTGGCAAAGCCATGGCGTAGCTTTTATCTTCTTTGGATGTATAAACATTTTCTATCAAAGAGTCTTGAGAAATACTGTTGGTGAGGGAATCGTTAATATCAAATATAGAAGTAACTTCAATTCCATCGTAATGAAAAGTTTTGTCAGCTTTGTATTCCGTTGATGATGATGACATTCTTATAAATCCGATATCTTGAATGTTTACACTGAATTTATCGCCATTTTTTAATGCAAAATCTTTATACACTTGCGTGGAAACACCATACCCATTAAAAGCAGAAAGACCTTTGTTTGCTGTATCTGTTTGGTTAAAAGTATAATTTACTTCTAAATCAATGTATTTTCCTTCTGCTTCAGTAAATAGTTTGCCTGTTGGAATGGTTAAGGCAAAATGTTCTTCCACTTTAATAATGCCAACATTAAACCCCTCTGTTACAGTAGTGCCGTGTTTTTGAGCAATGGCGTTAACTCCAAAAAATATTTTTTGATAAGCAAAATAATTCATGTTAGTTCCGGAAAGTAGGGCATCTTTTCCTGCAAACTGTTTGTTGCCATCAAACGCTAAACGAAATAAATTATCGGTAAAAACAGCATCAAAATGTTCAGAATAATTTATACCAACAGTCAATGCTAAGTTTGTTTTTTTAAAAAGACTATCTATTGGAATATTAGCAATGAAATTTAACTGAACATCTCCTCCAATTCTGTTGTTATCTTTATTCAAATTGTTGTAAGCATTGTCTTTTATACTTCGGTCTATTTCTCCTCCATAAATAAACTTATTCATAAAATCATTGTTCATGACGGATGAACCATAAAAAATAGCTGCATCAGCACTAAAAGATAACTTTTGAACAGAATCTTGAAAAAAAACAGATGAATGCTGAGCTCTTGCCATTACTGAAAGCCCTAATAATAAAATCCCTACAATTATCCTTTTCATCATTACTCTGCATTTACTTTGTAAGAAAAGTCGCCAACAATTTTAATATCCAATTGGTAATCGTCATAAATTTTAATGTGCTGAGGTTGTCCTAACGTGGTAAAAGCAACATTGATGCGTACGTTTTTAGATTGGTATAAATGATTAATGATAGCGGGCGTTAATTGAAATATTATTTTTGATGATTGTTTGGAAGTAGCCCTTAAATTACTGTTTAGCGGAGCACCTGAAATCATTCCTGTAGCATTTATGGTAGTGATGTAGTTATTAGCATCATCCAACAAATCCAATGAAATGGAGGCATCAAAAGGGTAGCCATTTTCGGCAAACAACACCAAATTTCCTGAATTGATTTGACCTTTTTTCTCATCATCTAAATTGATGGAAGTAATATTGCTTAATGTAAGTTGATTAGCAATAAGCGACAGAGGAAACTCTACGTTTAAGTTAGCTTTTAATGGATGTTTTTTAAATACAAAATCATTATTTCCGGAAATATTTCCCAATGGATTGACGTGTAAATTCATAGCGTATGTCAATTCGTTTGGAAACAATTCAATCATTTGATCGATGTTAGAATTGTTGGTGGTGATGGATATATTATTGGTAGTATAATTTACCTCCGGCACTGTAAAAGTTTGTTGGGCTCTATTAATGTTAAATGCATTACCAATGATGGAATGATTTAATGCGGCAGATACTGAAGTGTTAGTGTTTACTGCTTCCAATTGGTTTAATGTTAAACGAGCATCTACACCAATTCCATTTTCAAAAACCAAGTTGACATTTACCTGATCAAGGTCTAAACTGCCGGAAATAATTTTGTCAAATACATTAAAGTCGGTGGTTTCCGGGCCAAAACTAAATTGTTGATTTCCAAAATAACCTCTTACATAAGCCGGTACCACACTCGAAAGTTTGTTGTTAATAATAATTTCTTCTCCGGCAGAAATAAGCACGGATTGTGTGGCATTAGTATCTACAACAGCAACAGCACGTGTTACAAAAGTGTTTACTTTATTACCATTTTGACCAGTCAGGTTTAACTCATAACCACTTATATCAATCTTAGTAGTAAAATAACCCGGTTGCGAAGTGTTTCCTGCCGGAATTATTTCGGTAAGAACTAAAGTGTCTCCATTTTTTGTTGCCGTAGGAATAGTGTAAGTTACAATAATTTTTTCTTGAATTTCGCTCCAAATCTCTAATTCTATAAAACCCGATTCTACTAAAGCTGTATTAAGTTGAACATTGTTAGTAATGTTTAATGTAACTTCTCTGTCTTCACTGTAAAAAGAGTTGCCCGGGGCAGCTAATACAGACAATGACATTGGGAAAACTTCGTTTACTGTAGTATCGGGAATTCTAAACAACGAATCCACATCAATGTCTAAGATAGAAGTTTCGTACACCACTTTAAGCGAGGTATCCGGGTTGGTTTGTAATACTGAATCGGGCAATAAATCATTAACAGTCAATGAGGTTTTTACCAATGGAGCAATAATGTCCATGTCCCATTGTGGTTTGTTCAAGTCTTTTTTACAAGAAAAAACCACCAAAAAGGCAAAACAGATAAAAGTTATGTTTTTGATGATTTTTAACATGAAGTTACTGTTTTATTAACTTACCGATTTTAACATTAGCATGTTCATCAGTAAATTTATAAATGTAAGTGCCTTTACTCAATTTCTCAACATTAATGCTGGTTGTGGTACTATTCACTTTTTCAAAAACTACCACCTCGCCCAACAAATTAATGATTTCAATGTTACCGGTTGCTTTATTCGTATTAATAAACAACTGATTAGTGAATGGGTTAGGGTAAATTTCTATTTGGTCTAACGTATTTTTTTCCGAAATAGTTGTAATAGTAATTACATGGCAATTACTAGTATCGGCACAATTATTTTTTGAAACAACCACTGCGAAACTTCCTGTAAAAGTAGGAGCAAAATAATTATTGGTTTCACCTGTAATTGGAGTAAAAAGTTCACAATTATACCATTGGTAAGTAGCTCCTGTTTGGTTCGAAAACAACGTGTCATTTTGAACAGTGATACTCGTGTCAATGGTGATAATGATAAGATTTATTGTCATAGCACTATCGCAATTAGTAACTAATGAAGTTATAGTATCATGATAAGTACCCGTTTGATAATACATTTTACCCGCAATATAAATGGTGTCGCCATCACAAGCAATTCTATTAATGGTAGTATCCACTGGTTGAATAACGTTTAGAATGGTAGTTACAATACTATCGGTGTTATTGATGTTGGTTAATGTATCTACATAATTTCCGGATGTACCATAAGTATTGGTGCCAACAGTTACACTATCACCTAAACACACAGAAAGGTTTTGTGTTGTACCAACACCTAAAAAGGCAAAAGTAAAGATGGAGTTGTTTACACTATTGTTTGAGTTAATGTTACCTGCGTTGCTGGCAGTACAAGCACCATTAATTGTTGATGGCACATCATTCCATGACGTTCCATTCCATTCGGCAATAGATAATATACTACAAGTAGTAAT
>DATGOR010000179.1:0-15388 GCA_035305805.1 Vicingaceae bacterium
TCTAATTTATTGGGAAAGACATCAATATATTCAATATGCAATTGAAAGAGAAAAAGAAATTAAAGGATGGACAAGAGAAAAAAAAGAAAAATTAATTAATGAATTTAATCCTAATTGGAAGTTTTTAAATGATGAAATAGACTAAAATAGATTCTTCACATCATTTTACATGAAAACAAGTTTTCTGTAAAATATCGTTCAGAATGACATAAAACAAGCTTTGCGGTTCATTCAACACTGTCATTCTGAACAAAATTTTTCATTCCGAAGAATGAGGAATAGAAAAATGAAGTGATGAATCTAAAACTAAAATAATTACAAAATAAGAGTGCTATGAGTTTACACCCTAACTATAAAGGAAAGTATCAATACAAATGGAAGGAACTGCCATATTTAAAACTAAGCGGCTTAGAACCTTTAATTGTAACTCCGGAAACCAATTTTGTTAATGTTGGTGAGCGGACCAATGTGGCAGGATCTAAAATGTTTTTGCGGTTAATTAACGAAAATAAATTTGATGAAGCCCTCTCTGTTGCTCGTGAGCAAGTAGAAAACGGAGCTCAAATCATCGACATCAACATGGATGATGGATTGATAGATGGAAAAAAAGCGATGGTGAAATTCTTAAAATTAATTGCTGCTGAGCCTGATATTGCTAGAGTTCCTATTATGATAGATTCTTCCAAATGGGAAATTATTGAAGCCGGTTTGCAAAATGTGCAAGGAAAAAGTGTAGTCAACTCAATTAGTTTAAAAGAAGGTGAGCAGCAATTTATTGAACAAGCTACCAAAATTTTAAATTATGGAGCAGCAGTAATTGTAATGGCTTTTGATGAAGTTGGTCAGGCAGATTCGTATGAAAGAAGAGTAGAGATTTGTGAGAAATCCTATCGTATTTTAGTAGATAAAGTAGGTTTTCCTCCTCAAGATATTATTTTCGACCCGAATATTTTTCCTGTGGCAACAGGTATGGAAGAACACCGAAAAAATGCGTTGGACTTCTTTAGAGCCACCCGTTGGATTAGAGAAAATTTACCCGGAGCTCATGTTAGTGGAGGTGTCAGCAATGTATCGTTCTCATTTAGAGGGAACAATACCGTGAGAGAAGCCATGCATTCTGCCTTTTTATATCATGCCATTAATGAAGGCATGGACATGGGTATTGTAAACCCATCCATGTTGGAAGTTTATGATAACATCCCTAAAGATTTACTAGACCATGTTGAAGATGTTTTATTGGATAGAAGGGACGATGCTACTGAGCGATTGTTAGATTTTGCCGAATCTGTGGTAGGAGCTACAAAAGAGAAGAAAAAAGAGGATGAATGGAGAAATCAAAAGTTACAAGACCGTATTACTCATGCTTTGGTAAAAGGTATTGCTGATTACATTGAACAAGATGTAGAAGAAGCACGACAAACGGTTAACAAGCCCATTAATGTAATTGAACAACACTTAATGAACGGAATGAATGTAGTGGGCGATTTGTTTGGATCTGGAAAAATGTTTTTGCCTCAAGTGGTGAAATCTGCCCGAGTAATGAAAAAAGCGGTGGCTTACCTCCTCCCATTTATTGAGGATGAAAAAAAAGCCTCCCCTTCGGGGAGGTCTGGAGGGGCTAATGGCAAGGTATTATTAGCTACCGTAAAAGGCGATGTTCATGATATTGGAAAAAACATTGTAGGCGTTGTATTGGCATGTAATAATTACGAAATTATTGATTTAGGCGTAATGGTTCCTTTGGAAAAAATTATTGCCACCGCAAAAAAAGAAAATGTTGATATCATTGGACTTTCCGGGTTAATAACACCATCTTTAGACGAAATGGTGTATGTGGCCAAAGAAATGCAAAAAGAAGGCATGAACATTCCTTTATTAATTGGTGGAGCTACTACTTCTAAAGTACATACCGCAGTAAAAATAGATCAACATTATACCAGCGGACAAGCAGTTTATGTATTAGATGCTTCTCGTTCGGTAACGGTGGTAGAAAATTTATTGGGCGATAAAAAAAATGCTTTTGTTCAAAATGTGAAAGAAGAATACGAACGATTAAGAGAAACTTACAGCAAACGTCAGCAAACTAAAGAAACGATTAATTTGGTAGAAGCCCGAAAAAATAAATATCAAATTGATTGGAAGGCAAACCCGCCTCAACAACCGAATTTTATTGGCACAAAGACTTTTGCTGATTACGATTTAAAAGAAATTTCCGAATACATCGACTGGACGCCTTTTTTCCGAACATGGGAGTTAGCAGGAAAATACCCACAGATTTTAGAAGACGAGCTAGTAGGGCAAGAAGCTAAAAGAGTTTTTGCTGATGCTCAACAAATGCTACAACAAATTATAACCGAAAAATGGTTGGAAGCAAAAGCAGTTATTGGTATTTGGGAAGCCAACACAGAAAATGATGACACCATAATTGTTTACGAGAATAATCAACCCATTGGGCAATTGCATCAATTGCGTCAGCAATCTAAAAAAGCAGCAGGTGTTCCTAATATTAGTTTGGCAGATTTTATTGCTCCAAAAGAAAGCGGAATAAAAGATTATATTGGTGGTTTTGCTGTAACTACAGGAATAGGTATAGAGAAACACATTGCTCGTTTTGAAGCTGACCACGATGACTACCATTCTATTCTATTAAAAGCATTGGCAGACAGATTAGCTGAGGCTTTTGCGGAATTGATGCACCAAAAAGTGCGTAAAGAATATTGGGGCTATGCAGCTAATGAAACACTAGAAAATGATGATTTAATTAAGGAAAAATATGTGGGTATTCGTCCGGCACCGGGCTACCCTGCTTGTCCGAACCACACCCTAAAAACAGATTTATTTAAATTGTTAGATGCTACCAATAAAACAGGAATTGAATTAACCGAAAGTTTAGCGATGTACCCCACTGCTGCAGTAAGCGGAATGTACTTTGCTCATCCGGAAAGTAAATATTTTGGCGTAGGAAAAATTGAAAAAGACCAATTGGAAGCTTATGCGGAAGCAAATCAATTAAATCTTGATGTGGCAGAAAGGTGGTTAGGGTCGGTGTTGGGGTATTAAATCCATTACTCCTCCAATAGCTTTATTCCTATTGGGCAGTTAAGGCATTGAAATGCTTGGCAATAGTTGTTTTTTAACTCTATTAACGCCTGTGTTTGTCCGGCATTGCAAGGTATAATTCCTAAATTTTTCCAAGAAGTGATGATGTGATTATTTTCGGCAGCAGTAGTTTGTAGCAATTCCAAAGCCAATTCGACATATCGTTCTTGTTGGTGTGTTTTACCATACACAAACAAAAAAGGAGATACCACGTTTATCATCAAACTATCTAAGATAGTTTTTCCGGTTTTTTTAGGTTTTTTCTTAGTAAGCACTCCAAACTGATAGTGAGTTAACCAATATTCAGAAACTTCTGATTCAAACAACTTTCTTATGTCTGAAGCATTAGTTTTCACAAGTATTTCAGCAAACATCCGAGTATGAGATTTTAACAACATGGCTAGTTGACTAATTCGTAGGGTAGGGAAATTAGACGGACGCAACTTTGAAAATTTCCAAATTACTTTTTCCATGCTTGCCAAGCGAAATTTGCTTTTTAAAAACTGATACTCTCTTACTAACCGCTGAAAATATTCGTCCTTTACCTCATCGTTTAAAAATCCGGCTTGTCCAAACAATAATGCCTCAATACTAACAAGTTGAGGATGTTTCTCCATTATTTTTAGTGGTGTTTGTAACGCTAATTGTTCAAATGGAATAGCGTTTACATGCAAACTAAAATACTTGAATAGGGTTTGGTAGAATGTTTCTTCCCAATCGTTTTTGTTGGCTGCTAAGCGTTCACTAATTAAAGTTGTTTTTCTTTCTAACCGCTCTAAAAGTAGCCGTTCCAACCAATTTTCAAACACTAATTTATCTATTTTATATAATTGATTTCCGCACGGAATTTTATTTTTAGAATAAAATAATTGATGATAATTTTGAAGTAAATTTTCGTCCAAGTATTCTTTTAATTCAAAGGTGGGAATGGTTTGGTTTTTTGCTGTAGTTATTTCTGAGTTGTGTTCATATACCACGTGTAAAATCACATTATTATATGCTGCATCTGTCTGGTGCTGATGTGCGTCCCAATCGGAAGATTTTATATGAATCTCCACATTTCCTGCCCACAAAGTATTTCCGATTTTTAGTTGGGCATTAAAAAAATCAGGGCCCGCATCCTGGTTATGAATACCGGTTTTTAAAATTTGTATCGCTTCTCCATCAGTAGTGGTCAGCTCTTGTGTATTAAAGCGTTTAAACTTCCATATATAATGTAAAAAATCTTCGTTAAACATCACTATTTAAAATTAATAATGATTGATAATTTTACTATTCTTTTTCACCCTTACACCGAATGTCCAAACAAGTAATAGTACGGATAATGCGGCTAATAGCCTTCCTAACCAATCTCCTGAACGTATATAAAAAGTTTCCTTATTATTCAAATTTATACTGCCTACAATGGCATCTTCTTCCCACCATTTTGTAGCTTGTAAAACATCTCCACGTTGATTGATAAAACAAGAAATTCCGGTATTGGCACTTCGAGCAATACTTCTTCGGGTTTCTACTGCTCTTAATCTTCCGTAGGCAAGATGTTGTTGGTATCCAGGGGTATTTTCCCACCAACCGTCATTGGTAATAATAAATGCCGCATGGGCTCCTTTGGTAACATAGGAAGAAAAATATTCACCATAAATAGATTCGTAACAAATTACTGGAGCAACTTGTATAGTATCCAACTTAAAATTAAATGCCTCTTTTTCTGTGCCCAAACTTCCCATAGTTCCTCCCAAATTAATGGCAAATTTTTCTAATGGACTAAATATTTTGGGATAAGGCAATTTTTCTACACCAAGCACTAGTTTAGACTTATGATAAATTTGCATTTTTTCATCGTTTTTTAGCTGAAGTGCTGTATTATAGGCATCGTACCAACCCCCTGTTTGTCTGTCGGGGCGAGCTGTTGGGGTGGGCTTTTCAGCAGAAGCAGGGTATTCCCTATAAGTTGAGGCTCCTATTACCAATGTGATTTCAGGATGTTGACCCAACCATTGTTGCAACATGTTAAATGCTTTACTTTCTTCGGGACGAGATTCTACAAATCCTCTTGGAATAGCAGTTTCCGGAGCAACTACATACTTTGTGTTGGCGGTAATTTTAGCAGTAGCTAATTTTAAAATATTGGCAATTTGTTGCTCTTCAGTCATCCTACCGAATTTATCTTTATAAGGATCTATGTTTGGCTGAATGACAACTACTTCTATTGGATTTTTTTCTTCTACATAATTATTATAGGTAGCGTACGACCAATACATTGGTAAAACTAAAAACAACACTGTTACCAATAGTAATAAAAGGTTACTTTTGAGGCTTTCTTTATGCTGAATATAAGCAATGTAAAAGCGAAACAACATTATATTAGTCAGTAACACCCACAAAGTACCTCCCAAAACACCGGTGTATTCGTACCATTGAATCCATGTTACTTTATTGGCAAAAACGTTTCCTAAAGTGTTCCATGGGTGTGAAAATTCCCAGTTATAATGTAGCCATTCAAAACCAATCCAGAAAGCAACAAGAGCAATATACCCTCTCTTGTTTCCCAAGTATTTTTTTGCAGTACTGAACCACATAAAAATGATGGTCATAAACAAGGAATACAGCACTTCGGCCATTACCATGCCTGCTTCGGAAGAGAACCAAATCCACCAAGTGGTATAGGTATTAAAAATTAAGAACGTTAAATAAGTGTATAAAAATAAGTGCCATTTGGAGTAATTATCAGCATTGGTTGAAATTTCATCTTCCAATAATAATAACGGTACAAAAGCTACAAAAATCAATAACGTAAAACTTCCTGACTCGGGCCAAGCAACCCCCATCAATAATCCGCTTAGTACGGATAATAGTAAAAGTTTAAATTTTCCCATGCTATATTATGCTAATGTACCTCATTTTGGAGATGTAAAAATACATAACAAAACTTTAGCATTACTAATCGAGAGGCAGTAAAGTCTTAATTCTTACTCTTTAATGATTTTATAACATCCCTTCTGTTGAGTATTTCTTTTACTAATTTTCAACAAGTAAACCCCTGAAGTATAGTTCGTAAGGTTTATTTTATCCGTTGATGCTATTAGTAGTAAGCTTCCCATACCGTTATAGACTTCTACTTGATAAGTATCATTAAAAAATACCCAATTACTGGTTGGATTAGGATAAACAGCGATGTTATCCATCTGACTATTTTCAGCTATACTTACCTGGCAATAAGTAATGTTAACATCTATCGTCCCAAAATCATAATCCACAAAAGGAGAAGTACTAGGCGGTGTAGCATCACAGAAATCGAAACTACCTATCATAGATCCATAATTTACAGATGAATCTTGAACTGTAAACGACCCTGTACTTGTTCCTGTTATAGTATTAAAATTATAAAAGCTATCACCAATATCAAAGTTACCATCATTATTAAATGTAGCGGTATTAGTAATGGTGTCCGCGTTTAAAAATCCATTGGTTATTATAATTTCCCCATTGGCAGTATTATCAAAATATTCGTTATTCCACATACTATTAGCCCCACTTATAATTCCATTGTTGGTAAAATCACCCATATTAGTCATATCGGTAAAAGACAAACTATCGTTATTAGTAAATGTTCCGTTAGTAAAATTGGTAAATTGCAGAAATTGAATATTCCCGTTATTAGTAAAAAACCCATTATTAGTGGCACTATCCGCTAAAAGTTTTGCTCCGGCATAATTTGTAAAAGAACCATTATTCCATAAGCTATCTACAATGGTAGAGAGTCCTTGTATAGTCCCATAATTGTACATTGAACCGTTGCTGTCTATGTAAAATGTTGGCACATTGATATATCCATTATTATCTATAATTCCATCATTGTATAAACTATCCAAACAATTAATTCCTCCGTCATTGTTTAGTACAAGATAGTTGGCAGCAGCATTAAAAGTTAGAAAACCTGTATTGGTAAACGCCCCTGAACTCAATAAAAAATATCTTACCGTGGTTGTTCCATGATTGGTAAAAGCAGCATTTGTTCCATTCAACCAAATATCTCTAGTTGGATTGTTTTGTATTAAACTACCACCCGAATTTACGGTAATTGAACCAGAGGTATAAGCAAAACTTGTGTCTAAACTAACATTGTGATTTATGATAACATCATCTCCCGGGAGTGGTACTCCCATTGGACTCCATGTAGTAAAACTCATCCAATTTCCGTTTTGAGTAGAAGTATAAGTGGTTGCATTTAAAGAAATTGAACTAAAAAATAAAAGCAATAAGGTGTAAATAATTTTCATAGAATAAATGGTTAAAATTTAATACGAAAATAAGCTTTTTATTAATATATTTTTATGATTTTCAACATAATAGAAAACTTACCTAAATAGGTACATTTTCCCGTAGCCTTTTTTAAAGAAATTATCGGCATTGGTGGAACGATGTTCTATATCGTTGTTATTTATTTTTGTAACCACTCGGTATAAATAGAGTCCGTTCGCTAATCTATCTCCATATTGGTCTGTTCCGTCCCAAGCAAAATCGGTAATATTTCTACCTATTCTAATATTTCCCAATTCTTCTTTATGAATTTCTCTTACTACTTTTCCGGTAATGGTCATAATCTGAATTTTAAAAATATCGGGTACTTGACTACCTGTTAAAGTAAACACAAAACGTGTAGAAGTAGTAAACGGATTGGGGTAATTTACAATATTGGTAATGGTAGATTTATGGATTACTTCAAAACTTATTAAATAATCATTACTTCCGGATTCATTTTTAGAAATATCATTGGCTTGAACTCTTAGTTTATGCAATCCGTCTTTATCAAAATAAGCAGGAAAAATAATTTTTGCACTGTTTTTTGGCAACGAAGCTGGTATAAACTGCATTTTTTCAATTCCATTTTCAGTAAAATAGATGCGTTTTTCTACTCCTGTCGGATCGGTTACCCAAACAGCAAAATCACTAGTGTCATTAAGTGCTAAGAAAAGATTTTCATCCTTCAACTCCACCACTATTTGCGGTTTTGGGGAAACAATATCTCCATCTAAAATATGAACCCCATCAAAAGTAACATCTAACAACGGGTTAATTTTATCGTCCATCACATAAAAAGGAATTTCAGCTAGGTTGTTAAAGTGGTATTTCTCTAATTGGTCGTTATTAGGATTCACTTCCATTAACAAACTGTTTATTCCTGCCATTCCGCGAGTTGAAAATTCCAAATTGACAATCATCACACTATCGGCTAGTAAAGGGCGTTGACGAGGGTAATTGATGGGTAGCAATTGATTGTATTTGTTTAATACTTTAAAGGCAATAAGTAAGCTATCCATGTTGTGTCTGCTAATGTTTTTTACCGCTATGGAAAGTCGGATATTTTCTCCTTCTTGCACCGTATCGTTGTAAAACGTAAAATGAATATTTGGTGCTATAGCTGCTTCGGGGATATCTTCATACGTAATTTGCCACCTATGTAATTGCGGAGCTGTAAATAATGAATCATCTGTTATATGTGCGTTTAGTCTTAAATAGGGGTAGGTGTTAGCATTTATTTGATTGGTAATACGAATATCACCCGAATCGGTTGGAAGATTACTAATAAGTAAAGTTTCATTACCATTTTGATCTATTCCAAAAACGTTGAGTACTGTACTATCTTTTGAAGGGTTTTCCAATGGCGTCATTCGCCACGATAAGGAGTCCCAACTAACAGCCGGACCTAATGGAGGGGAGAAAATATTGCCAAAATTAGCACTTCCTATTATTGTTTTAGAAACGGTAATTCCTTTTTCTGTAACCGAATTACCTACATTTTCAACAACAGAAGTAGGAATTCCTTTTTTAACTATCATAGCAAATGGCAAGCTATCTTGAGCATTAGCGATTTGTGTTGCTCCTAAATTAGTCAACACATTATTTAAGTTAGCAGGCAAAGGCGAATAACCCCAAAACATATTCCAGTACCATGTCCACATCAACACATAATACCCGTTGGGAACGCTATCTTGAAGCATATTTGCCAAAGCATTCATCTGTGCCGGATCTCCATTTCTAAAAACAAAAAACTTAGAAGGAACACTATTAGGGCTCATTCCCGGAATATTAGCTTGTCCCATATTCATTTCCAACGGTTTCCAATAATCAAAGGAAATAGTATCTAATATTGCTACATGAATTGAAGAGTTTGCACTCCATCCATTACCTGCAATTCTATTTTGGTCAATATAGTAAGAAGGTATAGAAGATTCAGACCAATTGGTTGGGCCATTTACAGTAGTACTTCCGATAGCTCCATCTGTAATTACTTTGGCAGTTGCTACTTTATTTTGAAAACTAAACAACCTATTGGGACGACTATATCCCACTAATTGAAATGGATTGTTTTCAAACTGAAAAATATGTTGTTGTTGCCAACCTTCTTTGTTCTGAATGTATTGGAACGAACGCATTTGCCAATTGTAACTGTTGGTAGCAGAAGAATCTTTACTTACTCTCCAAAAATAAACCATACTATCGGGCATATTTTGTAGTAAATTGGGAGTCCAAGTAATAATCCCACCAGGTTGAGCCGTAATAGTGGTTCTTTCTTTTATTGGGCTGTTGAAATAATCAGTGGTATCTACCTCAAACACGTAATCGGCAGCAGGCTGAAACGGAAAAGCTGTAGAAGCCACCAATGTTATTCCTTGGTTAGGAACTATGGAAAATTCATAGGGATAAATAGGAAGAATATTATCGGAACGAATATTTAATTGTTTGGTTATAATATTGTTGTTTTCATCTATCTCATCAATTGACAAAGGAGGAGCATCTACCATAATGGTAAAATTATTTAGCCCCATTCCTCTCACTACATCAACCGGAAGTTTAAACGTAAACGTATCTTTATACATAGGAGCGTCAATGTTCATTAAGTAAGTGGTATCGGAAAAGTTAGCATTGGGGTAATCTCTGGTTAAACTTAAAATGATGGTGGTATCGATGGCTTTACCTAAATTAGTAACCACTATATTTACTTCAAAAGAATCTAATGCAGAAGTAACTACTCCGGGATTAAAACTCACTGAAGCTTGGTTAATCATGTAATCGGGTTTTTCAAAAGTATGAAGATGAATAGCAGGATCACCATGGTAAGTCATATTCAATGCAGTGGAATTATTGAAATTTTTAACACTGCTTCCTGTTGAAAATGTGATGTTTGAAGTAGTCGCTTGTATCAATTGCCCTATACTTCTTCCATAGTTTTTATAGGAAATGTTTTCATGTAGTTCTTTGGAAAAGTTATGTAAGGCAAAAGAAGTAGCTAAATCTACTGATGATAAAAAACCAATTACTCCTTTGTTATCAATAATCACATGTTCTTCACTCGTGCTATTAGCTCCTGATAAATGAATATCTCCTGCAAAACAAGCCAAACCCGTTAAGAACGGATATCGCCCTTGCTGATTAGGCCATAAATGAGGGTCGTCAATACTTTGGTCGAAACCACCGGTTGCAGAAGCATGACCAAAAAAAGTCATCATGGCTATTCCATTGCCAATTAAACTTTTAATGGAATCAGAAAGTGTAATATGTATGGGGGCTGTGGTTGTTTTTGTAAACGTTTTAACATTTCCTCCGAAAAGTGTGTCTTCTATAATATTTTCGTAGGTTCCTAAATACGTTTGAAATGAATTTTGTTCACTTGCAGTTAATCCCCCTGCAAAATGTAAAACTTGTTTCATCCACTCTGTTTCTCCATTGTTACCCAACATCGGATTTTCGTGTTGTTGCACCTTATTCAAATACCACAAAACTTCTGTGGTATTTTTTGCAGCTAATCTACCTGTAGGAATTGCAGGGGAGAAAAGTTGAGCTCCAAACCCCGCTGTAATCATATTATCGGAAGCGGGTTCTCCATAAGAAGGCACCAAACAATTTTGAAAATTGATGGGTGATTTTCTTATTTCTTTAGATTTAATGGACTTTCCTAAAAGAAAAAGGTAGTTGGGTTTGGTTGGCCATGTATTTAATAAATAGTCTAAAAAATTACGAATGGCTATTGGATGCTTTTCTACACCAAAAGCAAATTGACGATAAATTTCTTCTACTGTAAAAACTACTGCATTTTGAGGCTGAACAGAAAAACCCGGGTTTTGCCTGTAATTGGCGTAATCGTTAGCTGCACTCAACAAACTCTGATGAGTAATAATTAAAAAAGCCGTATCAATAGGGTTAGCAGCATAATCGGTAAAAAAACCACTTCCATTTACCGGCTGTATATTCCCAACATTATTGACTTGCCCATCAGAGGAAAGATACAATTCTTTTTGATTGTTATTATTGGGTATTAAGCATTTGAAAAAACCGGAATCTTGTACTACTTTTATTTTTTTGTTATTGGTTAAATCGTAAAAAAGCACCTCTCCACTGGAATTAAAGTTAGAAAATCGTAAATAAGATTTCGATTGAATGGGATGGTCTTGCAAAAAGAAGTTATCAAATACGGGTAAATTTTCCATGTTGGGCAAATGCGGATAATGCAACAACACATTTGCAACAGCTTGTCGAGCTACTGAAGCTCCCAAATCGTTGACGCTTGTAAAAGTTACTCCGGTAGTATTGTTGCCTAAATTATTTAATGGCAAACTCATTTCCACATCAATTTTTTGATACCCTTTAAAAAGAGTATCAAATTGTTGACCGGCAATTTCCACTCTTAGATGTTGATTATCTCCTGATACCCCACTAAAATCAGATTGTCCTAGAATTACAGCTTTCAACTTTGCCGGACTTCCTGATGTGTAAACAAACTGCGAATTAATGTTTTTGGTGGTTGAGCCACCCACATTATAAGGCAAATCGAACCAACCTTCTGTAGGGGAATATCCAAACAAAGAAACGCCTTGTCCTCCAATGTTCATGGTCTCCCCATCGTAATAGGGGTTAGTGGTTCCGTTTCCTGCCGTAAAAAACTGTACATTCTCTTTTATAAAATGAGTTACAGGCGAGTAAGCAGAGAAATTAGTATCGGTTTCCACCTGAAAACGCAAATTATTGGTAGCATTGTTCCATGTTAAAAAGTAAGTAATGGTATCTGTAGTTAAACTGTAATATGGGTTTGGATGATTAGTGGCACTTCCATAAAGTTGTTCATCGAGCCATCCGTCATTATGTTCAGCATAAAACTCTATATAATCGTTTTGATTAAAAACGCCATCGTTTTCACCCTCAATAAATATAGCTACTTCTTGCCCACGAGCATATAATTGAAAATTTTGTGGATTGATAGAACTTAATGGAATACCCGCATTAAAAAGTGTAGCAGAGTCAATTCTATAAATACCTGTTTCGGCAATTTTAAATTCAAAAAACTGTTGATTATAGTTAATCCAACTATTGTTAAAAGGCTGTCCAAAAGTAAATAGCCAACTCCAAAATGCTATAAAAAAGAGAGATATTTTCGGGAAATGTTTTTTCACTTTTTGAATAAACCGATTAACTGGATATAAAGAAGTTATAAAATTACGAATTTAACCAAAACGCTAACAACATCAGTTAAATCTTTCTGCGGCAACTGTTTTTTTGTTGATTTCAAATTTTAGCGAAAAAACATTGGAATAAAGCCCTTCAGATTGGTCACCAATGTCAGTAAAAGCGTAATCTAAACTAATGCCTTTAAATTTGACGCCAATACCAAAATTTGGTTGCCAAGAAATTTGCTCAGCTTGATAAATATCTGTAGTTTTTTGAATGTTTCCTACTCCCAATCTTAAAAATATTAATTGGTTATAATTTGCTTCAACTCCGGCATGGGGGTCAATACTAAAAGGTTTTCCGGTGATTAACACATTTCGTTTTCCATCTGTAGTTAAATCAAAATTAATTTCACTCAACAATCCAAATTTATTACTGATTTTAACATTTTTGGCAACTCCTAAAATAATTTTTGGCAAAGTTATCTCTATGGAATTATCAGGAATTTCATTGCCGGTAGCTTCAAAAACATCAATGGTATTTTGATCGAGTGAAAAACTCCAAGCATTAAAGGTAGAAGTAACGTCTCTGGCCATTAAAGCGAACCCCCAATTGTTTTTTGTAAAATACTGCACCCCTCCATCCAAGCCAAACCCCCATGCTTTTGCCATATCGCCCACCTGACGGTAAATAATTTTTACATTGGCTCCGTAATTTAATCCTTCAATTTTAGATTTTCGAGCATAAGAAAGTAAAAAAGCATAATCGGCAACCGAAAAAGAAAAAATTCTATCGTAATCGATATTGCCATTAGCATCGATAAGTTGTGTAGTATTAGGAATATCATCTACTCCAAAACGAATGACAGAAAACCCGAAAGCACTTGCACTATCAATTTTTGTAGCAAAAGCTCCATAATCGTATTTGGCAATTCCCGCAAAATATTCAGCATGCATCAAATCTACCTGAAAATCGCCTGTTAGTTGCATCAACCCGGCCGGATTCCAATAGCCCGATGTAACACCATTTACAGAAGCTACCTGTGCATTAGACATCCCTAAAGCCCTCGCTCCTACACCTATTGCCAAAAATTCATTACTGAATTTTGGTGCAGAAACTTGTGCTTTTGTTTGAAAAACAGTGAGTACTAAAAGGAAAATGACAAAATATTTTTGCATGTATTCATTTATAATTTTTCGAACTGCTGAATAATTCAGTCGATAAAATTAGTAATTTGTTAGCAATAAACTTTTTTTACCAATTTTTATTGTGGCTTTAGCACAATGTTAAACCTAACATAAGTTTTTTTACTTAGCTTAGTATAATCCTTTTATTAATCCTTATTTTTGAAGCCAATTTTTACATACCAACTATTGAAAAAACATATTCCAAATATTATTACCACCGGCAATTTACTTTGCGGATGTATGGCTATTATTCATGCTTTTGAAGGCAATTTAGACATTGCTTGCTATTATTTAATTGTAGCATCAGCATTAGATTTTTTAGATGGATTTTCTGCTCGAATGCTGAAGGTAACCGGAGGCATTGGTAAGGATTTAGATTCGTTATCTGATATGATTTCGTTTGGGCTAGCTCCCGGACTGCTTTTGTATCAATTTGTAAAGCTTTTACAGACAAACCATCCTGTTACTTTGCTTCAGGAGCACGAATGGCTAATGTATTTAGCACTTATTATTCCTGTTTTTTCCTCTTTGAGGTTAGCAAAATTTAATAATGACACTCGACAATCTAATTCCTTTTATGGATTGCCTACACCTGCAAACGCAAACTTTTTTCTGTTTTGCATTTTATTGTATTTATTCCCTGATTTACCCATGTTGGTGGAAGTTTATGATTTTATTTTCCCTATCATCTCCAACCCACTTGTTATGTTAAGTTTTGGAGTGATTTTTTCCTTCTTGTTAGTAGCAGAAATTCCCATGTTTGCACTTAAGTTCAAATCATTAAAATGGAGTGAAAATAAATTACCATTTACCTTTATTTTATTGTGGTTATTAATGTTAGCATTTACCAATCTTACTGCCATGCCTACCATCGTTGTAATTTATGTAGTTTGGTCTATCATTGCTCATTATTTTGTTACTCCAAAAGCAAATACTATTTAACGAATGTTAGCTGTTTTTTCTGATGAACATTTTATGAAAGAAGCTCTAAAAGAGGCTCAAAAAGCATTCGATAAGGATGAAGTTCCTGTAGGTGCCGTAATTGTTTGTGAAAACAAAATTATTGCCCGAGCCCACAATATGACAGAACAGTTAAATGATGTAACTGCCCACGCTGAAATGCTCGCCTTTACATCCGCTACCGATTTTTTAGGAGGAAAATATTTGAATGAATGCACACTTTATGTAACCTTAGAACCTTGTGTGATGTGTGCCGGAGCAAGTTACTGGACACAACTCAAAAAAGTAGTTTATGCTGCAAGTGATGATAAAAGAGGATTTAAACGAATTTCTCCTTCATTGTTACACCCAAAAACTCAAGTGCTGTCCGGTATTTTAAAAAATGAAGCTTCTGAGTTAATTCAAACATTTTTTCAGAAGAAGAGGAATTAAACCCGACAGGTTTTTTCAACCTGTCGGGTTTTTTAGTAGGGGATTTACTGCTTTACCAATTTATGATGAAGTTTTTTAATCCCATCTTGAATAATTACAAAGTAAATTCCATTAGAAATATTGCCTACATCTACTTTTGTTTTAGTTGAAATAATGGGTTGTTCAGCTATTTTTACACCCATTAAATTATAAATTGCTAAATACGCTGATTGACTATCTGCTTCATACTCCACTGTAAATTGGTTGTTAAAAGGGTTAGGATAAAT
>DATGOR010000180.1:0-3121 GCA_035305805.1 Vicingaceae bacterium
AAGATTGATTATGTGTTAGTGAAGACATTCAATCAATATACTTTTACGCCAGTTTATTTGGTATTAGCTAAAAATTTGGTTGCAAAACAATTATCAAAGCCATATTTTGAAAGTGCTTCTGATGAAGATTTTGCTAATTATAAAAATGGCGATAAAACTATTCCGTTTAAAATTATTGCTGAATGTAAAGGTGCTGATTTAGTAGGAATTCAATACGAACAATTATTGCCTTATGCCTTGCCTTACGAAAATGCGGAGAACGCTTTTAGAGTAATTCCCGGAGATTTTGTAACTACCGAAGACGGTACCGGTATCGTGCATATTGCACCCACTTTTGGTGCGGATGATGCTAAAGTAGCAAAAGATGCTGGAGTGCCACCTATGTTGGTGTTAGACGAAAATAATAATCCTGTTCCGTTGGTAGATTTACAAGGTAAATTCCGACCAGAAATGGGGGAGTTTGCAGGAAAATATGTAAAAAATGAATACTACAAGGATGGAGAAGCTCCTGAAAAATCGGTGGATGTAGAAATTTCTATCAAACTAAAAGAGGAAAACAAAGCTTTTAAAGTAGAAAAATACGAACACAGCTACCCTCATTGTTGGAGAACCGATAAACCTATTTTATACTATCCGTTAGATTCTTGGTTTATTAAAACCACTGCGGTAAAAGAACGCATGATAGCGTTGAACAAAACTATTAATTGGAAACCAGAAAGTACGGGAACAGGTCGTTTTGGTAACTGGTTAGAAAACCTGAACGATTGGAATTTATCTCGTTCTCGTTATTGGGGAATTCCCATTCCTATTTGGAGAACAGAAACAGGAGATGAAGAAATTTGCATCAGTTCGGTAGAGCAACTGAAAACCGAAATAGAAAAATCCATAGCTGCAGGTTTTATGACCAATAATCCATTGGCCGATTTTGAAGTAGGCAACATGGATAAAGCCAATTACGAAAAGTTCGATTTACATAAAAACTATGTGGATAATATCGTTTTAGTTTCAACATCGGGCAAACCTATGAAACGTGAAACTGATTTAATTGATGTGTGGTTCGATTCAGGTTCTATGCCAACAGCACAACTTCATTATCCGTTTGAAAATAAAGATTTAATCGAAAAACAACAACTTGGGGTAGCCGATTTTATAGCAGAAGGTGTTGACCAAACACGTGGTTGGTTCTTTACTTTACATGCTATTGCTACTATGGTTTTTGATCATGTGGCTTACAAAAATGTAGTGTCTAACGGTTTGGTGTTAGACAAAAACGGGCAGAAAATGAGTAAGCGTTTAGGCAATGCGGTTGATCCATTTGAAACTTTAGATAAATACGGTCCGGATGCTACACGTTGGTACATGATTACTAATGCTCAGCCGTGGGACAATTTAAAGTTTGATTTAGAAGGAATTACCGAAGTACAACGTAAGTTTTTTGGAACGCTTTACAATACTTACGGCTTTTTTGCTTTGTATGCCAACTTAGATAACTTTACCTATGCCGAGGCAGAAGTACCTATAGAAAATCGCCCTGAAATTGATAGGTGGATTATTTCTAAACTTAACTCGTTGATTAAAGATGTCGATGCAGCTTACTATTCGTATGAACCAACCAGGGCAGGAAGAGCTATTCAAGAGTTTGTTAACGACCATTTAAGTAATTGGTACGTACGTTTATGTAGAAGACGTTTTTGGAAAGGCGATTATTCTGAAGATAAAATTGCAGCTTATCAAACCCTTTATACTTGCTTGGAAGTAGTAGCCCAATTAGCTTCTCCAATAGCTCCTTTTTATGCTGATAAATTATATACTGATTTAACCAGTATTAGCGGTAAAGGAAATACAACATCAGTGCATTTATCAGATTTCCCAACAGTAAATGAAAACGCTATAGATACCGACTTAGAACAGCGTATGGATATTGCTCAGCAAGTTTCTTCTATGGTGTTGAGTTTGCGAAAGAAAGAACAAATAAAAGTTCGTCAGCCTTTACAAAAACTAATGATACCTATTTTAAATCCAACTTTTAAACGTCAGTTACAAGAGGTTGCCGATTTAATTTTATCGGAAGTAAATGTAAAAGAAATTGACTATTTGGAAGATACTTCGGGCGTGTTGGTAAAAAGTATTAAACCTAACTTTAAAACATTAGGACCAAAGTATGGTAAGATAATGAAACAGATTGCAGCACAGGTAAATCAGTTTAATCAGAACGATATACAAGCGTTTGAACGTAACCAAGGAGCAACGATTACCGTTGAAGGGCAAGAAGTAATTTTAGACAACAACGATGTTGAAATTACCACACAAGATATTCCGGGTTGGCTAGTACAAACGGAAGGAGGGATTACCGTAGCGTTAGATGTTACTATTTCTAAGGCATTAAAAGAAGAAGGTATTGCCAGGGAGTTTGTAAATCGTATTCAAAACTTGCGTAAAGATAGTGGGTATGAAGTAACGGATAAAATTGCGCTTAAAATTTTGCAACACAATGAAATAAACGATGCTATCAATAATAATAAAAACTATATTTGCAGCGAAACTTTAGCCTCGGAATTAGAGGTAGTAAATGAGTTGGATAATGGAGTTAGCGTAGAAATTGACCAACACCTTTCTACATTAATTGCAATAGAAAAATTTAATTAAAAACGATAAAAAAAAGAATTATGGCAGATGTAAGATATTCAGATGCTGATTTAGCTGAATTTAAAGCTATTATCAACAAAAAATTAGAAGCGGCAAAAGCTGATTTAGACGAGCTTTTAGCAACATTAAACTACAAAGACGATAACGGAACAGACGATACTATTCACTCATTTAAAATGATGGAAGAAGGTGCTGCAACACTTTCTAGAGAAGAAGTGGCTCAATTAGCAGGCAGACAAGAAAAATTTATTAAGCACTTAGAAAATGCCTTAATTCGTATTTCAAATAAAACTTACGGAGTTTGTAGAGTTACAGGAAAATTAATTCCTAAAGAAAGATTAAAAGCTGTACCTCACGCTACACTTAGCATTGAAGCAAAAGAAGCTCAAGGGTAACCTATTAATGATTAGAGATTGGAGATTAGAGATTTTTTTAATCCCTAATCTCTAATTTCAAATTTCCAATTAAATGAAAT
>DATGOR010000181.1:0-2254 GCA_035305805.1 Vicingaceae bacterium
AACTACTCCTTTAAAACCTTAAATGTTTGCTCACTGCCTAAGCTGTACACTTTCACTAAATACATACCAGATTTTAAAGCAGCTAAATCAAGCTCTGTTTCTAATGTATTAGTTGAATTTTGTAACATGCGTTGTCCTAACAAATTGTAAACCTCAATTTTACTTATTTCGTGAGAGGCATTAATAGTTAAACTATTTTTTACAGGATTTGGAAACAACTCAACGGTTGCTAATGCTACTTCATTGTTAGATAATATACCATCTTGCACTAAAATAGTAAACAAGCCTGTTGCTGAAGACTCTACTCTACAACCAGTACAAGACCAAACTTGTACGTAGTAATCTGTATTGGTTGTTACAGGAAAATCTACCAAAGAACCAGAAGTACAAGAACCTGATACCTGAGTAAGCGAACCACAGGAACCTTCCCAAAGTTGTAAATTGTAACCAGCATCTATTACTATATCAATAGTTGTATTACTACCCGAATTGAATGTAAACCAAACATCTGCTCTATCTATATCATTACAACTAGGAGTTTCTGGAGATGCAGTTGCTAAGTCATTATACGCTTCAAGTGTTTCTCCTACTACTATTCCTATTGCGCTGCTACACTCATCGTTACTAGGTACTAACCCACAGCTTTGCGCTACTTGAGCTTTACTATTACAGCCTTCGGCATTATTATCAATAAAAAAAACATCACAAAAATCAATCGTTCCAGCATTACATCCATCCATTAATGAACAAATAGATAAAATATTGCAGGTAGACAAATTTGGATTATGGCTAATATTAAAAGGAACTGCATATGAACCACCATAAACTAAAGACCAATTAGTAATTAAAGAAATGTCATTTAAAATATCGTTATTTGATATATCAAATGGTCCAGGGTTTGTAATATCAGGATTTAATCCATCCAAATTCAACAATATTGGATTTCCAATTAATTCAAAGTCTGACCAAGAAGAAACCATTCCAAATCCAGATAATGAAGATAGATTATCGTTATTATTAATCTTTATATTCTCAGATGCAATAAAATTATCTAATCCTAATAAATTGTTTAGAGAATCATTGTTAATAATACTCAAATCATACAAGTAGGTAATTGTTTGTAAACCATTTAAATTACTTAACATAGGATTATTACCAATAAAAACATCATCAAAGGAATCAAAGCCATTTACAATTGAACTTAATGCACTTATATCATTTAAAACATTATTATTATCAATATAAAGTCCATTATAAATTGAATTTGGAAAATCTATATTAAGTCCATTAAGATTTGGTAATACTAAATTATTCACAATCTCTAAATCTTGTCCAACAATTATAATACTTGATAAAGGAGTTAAATCCGTAATATCAGCACCACTTATAGTTAAGCTATTTTGAAGTTCAGTACAACTTGGATAGTTAGTTGTGAAATTATCTACATCAGCTTGAGAACTCAATACTATTGGTGTGGTTGGACACTGCCCAAAACTTAAAATTGAGATAGTAAAAAGTACGGTTGAAAATAATATGTTCTTCATAATAAGTGGATTAATAGCAAAAGATGCACTAAGTAAAAAAAAAAAAAAACGAAAGCCTAAAGTTTTAAGTAGTTTTTTTAACGTTATTACGTGGAATGAGGCACGAATGACGTGGTAATCTCATAAAACAGATTGCTTCGCTACACTCGCAATGACGATAAATTTAAAAAATCACCCAACTTTAAATCCCATTCCTTAGGTTCAATACGCTCTGTACCACTACCATGATGAAAGGTAATTTCACCAAAATAGATGTTGCTGTTACAATTGTATAAGTCAATACGTGCATAAGGAAAAGCTGCACTTAATTTTTCAGCAATAGCAATCATTTCAGTAAGATTTTCTGGCATAGCAAGAGTACGACCATTAGGCCACAATGGTTTATTACCTTTCCATACAGACCAAGTAAAAGGTAACAATTTCCAATCCGTATCATAAAAATTGCGCTTGTGGTTTGTAAACCTATCTATATCTACTTGTATTACTTTAACTTTTCCGTGAAAACAATGAAATTTATAGTCAAAAGGCAGATTGCCGTTAGCTTCCATAAGAAGTTTTTCAGCAAGGATACAGGGCTTTATATTCTTGTATTGCCATTCTTTACTTTGCTTGTAGTAATTGGTTTTTAGTTGATTTTTGATTTCTTTTTGTACGAAATTCCAATCTATGTTTTCTTTATTTTTTATCACAATTCCTCCGGAACTTCCGTG
>DATGOR010000182.1:0-2222 GCA_035305805.1 Vicingaceae bacterium
GGTTATAATGAAATGGCAGAGAAAATGATTGCTTTAGCTGCTAAACAAGAAGGTTTTTTAGGGGTAGAAGCTGCAAGAAATGAAATAGGTATTACCGTTTCTTACTGGAAAGATGTAGCATCAATAAAAAAATGGAAAGAAATCTCCGAACATAAAATAGCACAAGAAAAAGGCAAAGCCACTTGGTACGAATCCTTTAAAACCAGAATTGCTAAAGTAGAAAGAGATTACGAGTTTCATAAAACTAATTAAAAGACTAAAAAGAAATTACAATAATGGCAAAGAAAAAACGATTTTCAAAAGCATCTTTCAAAAAAGCAATGCGAATTTTTCGCTTCATCAAACCTTACAAAATGCCATTTTTTGTTGGAATGTTTGTGTTGCTAATTTCCAGTATCATTACAATGGCCTTCCCAAAAGTCTTGGGAGAACTAATTGACTCGGTAAATGCTGAGGATACCAATACAGTAAATACATTTACATTGTTGTTGATTGGAATTTTTTTAGTAACAGCCATATTATCTTTTTTGCGGGTTTACTTGTTTGGCTATGTAACGCATAAAGCATTAGCTTTGTTGAGGCTGACCACCTACAAACACTTAATTTCTTCGCCTATGAGTTATTTCTCTAAAAGACGAGTGGGGGAATTGAGTAGTAGAATTACATCTGACATTTCTTTGCTTCAAGATACGTTTACCACTACCATAGCAGAGTTTCTTCGTCAATTTATCACTATTCCTGTGGGAATGTTCTTTTTACTCTTCATTTCCTTTCGACTAACTGTTTTTATGATAGCTGTTATTCCTATTGTAGCAATTATTGGTGTGTTTTTCGGGAAGTTCATTAAAAAATTGTCTAAAGAGGCTCAAAATGATATTGCTGATTCAAATACCGTAGTTGATGAAACATTACATGGAATTGCAAGTGTAAAAGCGTATGCCAACGAATTTTTTGAAATTCTTCGCTATAAAAAAAGCATTGACAGCTCAGTTCAAACATCCATTAAAAGAGCATTATGGAGAGGTGTTTTTATTGGTTTAATTATGTTTGCTGCGGGTTCAGCTATTGTCTCCATTGTTTGGTACGGATTACATATGGTTCAAAACGGTGTCATTACTTTGGGAGAATTACTTTCTTTTGCCATTTATTCTGCTTTACTTGGTTTTTCTTTTGCCGGTGCAGCAGATTTATTCTCTCAATTGCAAAAAGCCATTGGAGCTACCGAACATCTGATGGATATTTTGGACGAAGCAACAGAAACGGTAACCTTAGAAAAAACATCACTCATTTCAATAGAAGGAAATCTGACATTTAATAATGTATGCTTTTCATATCCTTCTCGAAGAGATATCCAGGTGTTAAAAGACGTTTCTTTTTCAGTTGACAAAGGCAAACAAGTTGCTATTGTTGGTCCTTCAGGGTCGGGAAAATCTACTATAGCAAGCTTAATTTTTAGATTTTATGATCCCGAATCGGGTGTAATTACCATTGACGGAAAAAAAATAAACGATTACGAACTTTCTCAAATCAGAAACCAAATGGCAATTGTCCCTCAGGACGTGATGCTTTTTGGTGGAACCATTAGAGAGAATATAGAATATGGGAAACCTAATGCTACGGACGAAGAAATTTTTGAAGCAGCAAAAAAGGCAAATGCTCTTGAGTTTATTGAAAGTTTTCCTGAGAAATTTGAAACCATTGTGGGTGACAGAGGGATTCAGTTGTCCGGTGGTCAAAAACAACGCATTGCCATTGCCAGAGCCATTCTAAAAAATCCTTCTATTTTAGTGTTGGATGAAGCTACAAGTGCATTAGACTCTGAAAGTGAAAGATTGGTGCAAGAAGCATTAGAGCGACTAATGGAAGGCAGAACTTCTATTGTTATTGCTCACCGACTATCCACCATTAAAAAAGCCGACACCATTATTGTATTAGACAATGGTAAAATAAAAGAAAAAGGCACGCACGAAGAATTAGTGAAAAAAGAAAATGGAATTTATAAAAATTTAAGTACTTTGCAACTGACAGCGGTTTAGATAATGTGTGGATGTGAAAATGTGTGGATGTGAGAATGTAAAAATGTGTGAATAACTTATTGCTTTTTAGCGTCTCTGCGTCTTTGCGAGAAATTAACAACTAACAATTAACTTCAAACTCATGAAATTAAAATCACTTACTCCCAACCTAATGGTAAACGATGTAGAAGAAACCATTGAATACTA
>DATGOR010000183.1:0-10613 GCA_035305805.1 Vicingaceae bacterium
AGGTATTCCAACAATTGTGGGTACTACCAACAACCCACAGCAAATAACAGGTTTAACTCCGTTAACTGATTATGAATTTTATGTAAGAAGTATTTGTGGCGTTAATGATACCAGTTTATGGTCAGGACCTTATTTGTTCACAACTGGTTGTGCTACTCAGTTATCAGGAACTTATACCATTGGTACAACAGGGAACTACTTAACCTTTACTGATGCAGTAAATGAAATGATTACTTGTGGAATTTCTGGACCAGTAGTATTTGATGTGTTATCAGGTTCAGGTCCATTTAACGAACAAATTACTATCCCACCGATTCTTGGTGCAAGTGGAGTAAACACCATTACCTTTAATGGAAATGGAGAAGTGATAACATCAACTACATCTACTTCAGCACGTTCTATTATTTTATTAGATGGAGCTGACCATATTACCTTTGATAGTTTAGTAGTTCAGACACAATCTACATCAAACAATTTTGCTATACAATTAATTAATGATGCAGATTCAAACACGATTAATAATTGTATAGTTGATTTAACATCAGCTATTTCAAGCTCTTTAACATCTAATGCTGCAATTGTAGTTTCTGGTAGTTTAACAAGTGCAATTACAGCAGGAGCATCAGGAGCTTATAATACAATTACCAACAACCATATTATTGGAGGTTATTACGGCATCACTATTAATGGAGCATCTTCAACAAATACATCAATGAATAATGTTGTTGAGAACAATAGAATAGAAGACTTTTATTATTACGGAACCTACTTAAGAAGTATTTCCAACTCAAGTATTAGTTTTAATGACATTAGTCGTCCGAACAGAACATCTGTAACCTCATTCTATGGTTTATATTTTGTTACAGGTGGAGAAAGAAACACAGTAGAAGGAAATAGACTTCACGATCCATTTAGAGGATTAGGCGGAGTGTCAACAAGTGTTTCCTACCCTATTTATTACTCAGGAGTTGATGCTGCTGTTGGTAACGAAAACAGAGTTATCAATAACTTAATCTACAACATGAATAGTAATGGGACGGTATATGCATTTTATAATAGCGGTAGTGATGGGGTATATTATTACCATAATACTGTTTCTTTGGATGACCAAAATGCTACTGGAGGTAATACAAGAGGATTTTACCAAACCACATCAGCTTCTAATATAGAGTTTAAAAACAATATTGTTACAGTTACAAGAGCAGGAACAGGAACTAAATATTGTGTTTATCATGGGACATCAACATCTACTATAATAAGTGACAATAATGTATTATATATGAACGCAGCAGCCGGAACTAATAACTTAGGGTATGCCGGAGGTGCTCAAGCTACTTTATTAGATTGGCAAACAGCCACTTCAGGCGATGCTAATTCAGTAGATGTAAATCCAATATATGTAAATCCTACTGCTAATAATTATGCACCAAGTAATCCATTAGTAGATGCTATTGCAGACGCCTCTGTAAACGTTACTACCGATATTTTTGGAGCTACTAGAGCAGCAACACCAGACCCGGGAGCAATAGAATTCACTCCGCCAAACTGCTCGCAACCAGTTGGTTTAGCAACTGTAAACGTTTCAAGCACTACAGCAGATTTAAGCTGGATAGAAACAGGCACCGCCACCACATGGCAAATAGATTGGGATACAGTTGGCGTAGCACAAGGTTTTGGTAACTTAGTTATAACTACCACCAACCCACATACTATTACAAGTTTAACACCACAAGGTGAATACAGATACTACGTAAGAAGTATATGTGCAGTAGGAGATACCAGTTTATGGTCAAACCCTTACACATTAACTACTTTATGTGCACCAGTAACAGCACCGTGGTTAGATGACGTGGAAACACACGCAACAACAACTAATTCTACCATTGAAAACTGTTGGTCTTCTTCTCCATCTGGTACTACTGCTGCATTTAGATGGAACATTGATGGTTTAGGTTCTACTCCAACAGGAAGCACAGGTCCTTCAGGAGCTTATAGTGGAAATAATTATTTTTATGTTGAATCTACCAATGGATCAACTGGTGACGAAGCTTTCTTATCCTTACCATTAGTTGATGCTTCTGCACTAACAAGCCCAATGTTGGAGTATTACTACCACATGTATGGATCAAGCACAGGAGATTTGTATGTAGAATTATTTGATGGTACTAACTGGAATAAGATTGACTCTATAAAAGGGCAGCAACAAACAGCTGATACTGATCCTTGGATTAAAAAACAAGTGGTAATTAGTGGTGCTGCTTCTGATACTCTTCAGATAAGATTTGTTGCTGTAAAAGGTAGTGGCGGTTTAGGAGATATCAGTATAGATGATGTTAGTGTAAAAGAAACTCCATCTTGTCCGGAACCAAACTTTTTAGGGGTTAATAACTTACTTCCAAATCAAGCTGATTTTGTTTGGACAGAAGTAGGTTCAGCAACAACTTGGCAAATAGAATGGGCGTTATCTGGATTTACCTTAGGTAATGGTGTTAGATTAAACACAACCACAAATCCTCATACACAATTAGGGTTAGCTCCTCAAACAGAATACGAATTTTATGTAAGAAGTATATGTGGTGTTGGAGATACTAGCCTATGGGTAGGGCCATACACCTTTACAACTCCTTGTGGAGCAGTTAATGCACCATGGTTTGATGATGTGGAAACACATGCAACAACCACAAATGCAACTATTGAAAATTGTTGGTCAACAAATCCTTCAAACACTACAACTTTATATGCATGGAATATTGATGGCTCAGGATCTACTCCATCTCCTAGTACAGGACCTTCAAGTGCTTATAGTGGAAACAATTATTTTTATACAGAAGCAACAGATGGATCAGCAGGTGATGTAGCAGAACTTTATACTCCTTTAATTGATGTTTCTACATTAAATACACCAGAATTAGAGTTTTACTACCACATGTATGGTCAAACTATGGGAGAGTTATACATTGATGTAAATGATGGTGCCAACTGGATAACTGTTGATTCAATTATTGGTGAACAACAAACTAGTGCAACTGACCCTTGGTTAAAAAGAAATGTTATTCTTTTAGGATTTACCAACACTATTCAAGTAAGATTTAGATCTATAAGAAGTACTAACTTCTACGGAGACATGTCTTTGGATGATATAAGAATACAAGAAGCTACGGTATGTTCATCTCAAATAGTTAATCTAGGTAACGACACCACTATTTGTGGTACAGATTCAGTTATGCTTGATGCCGGCAATAACCCCATCAGTTATTTATGGTCTGACCCATCAGCAAATACAACTCAAACACTGTTAGTTGATTCTAGCACTTTTGGTATAGGAATCCATAGTGTTGTAGTAACAGTAATTGATTCTACTAACAGTTGTGTGTTTAGTGATACAGTAATAGTTGAAATTGAAACCTGTGTTGGTATTGATGAATTATCATCAACAATTGATTTTAATGTTTATCCTAACCCAAACAAAGGTCAGTTTACACTTAATTTAACAACTCAAAATACAACTGATTTAAGAATAAGTATTACTAATATTCATGGTCAGGAAGTATTTGTTAAAAATAACTTCGATAATATTAATGTAATTAATGAAGAAATTAATATTGGAAATGTTAAAGGTGTTTACTTTGTAAATATCATTACCAACAACGAAGTAATTACTAAAAAGATTATTGTTCAATAAATAAGTAGTAAATAAGTTTTAGAAAAGCTGCAACATTAATTTGTTGCAGCTTTTTTTATGCAACTTACTGTAAACAATCTTTTGTTTGAAAAAGATGCATCACATAATTATTTCATCAAACTATAAGACTAAATTTGTTTTAATTATTATATGAAAAACTAATGAAGCCAACACTTGCAATTATTGAAGGTGGTTATAGCCACGAAAAGGTAATATCACTAAAAAGTGCTGCTACCGTTTATAAGAATATTGATAGTGCCAAGTATTTACCAATTAAAGTGAGTATTGATGAGGAAGGTTGGTTTGCTTTTGTTGATGGTAATAAAACACCCGTAAACAGAGATGATTTTTCTGTAACTGTTAACAACAAAAAAATAAAATTCGATTTTGCTTTTATCGTCATTCATGGTACTCCCGGAGAGGATGGTAAATTACAAGCTTATTTCGATATGCTTGCTATTCCTTACTCAACTTGTAACCATTTGGCCGCCACACTTACCTTTAATAAATATGTATGTAACCAATTCCTTAAAAGTCTAGGAATAACCGTTGCAAATGCAGTTTTGGTTAGAAAAAAAGAAGTTATCCACCCGGAAGAAATTATAAATAACGTTGGGTTACCTTGCTTTGTAAAACCGGCAGACGGTGGTAGTAGCTTTGGTGTTTCTAAAGTAAAAACCACAGCAGAGTTACTTCCGGCTATTGAAAAAGCACACCAACACGGCACCGAAGTACTCATCGAATCTTTTATGAAAGGTCGAGAAGTAACCAATGGCGTTTACCTTTCTGCCAACGGAATTAAAGTTTTGCCCATCACCGAAATTATTACTCAGAACGAATTTTTCGATTTTGATGCCAAATATTTAGGAGAATCAGAAGAAATTACTCCTGCTGATTTAACTTCCGAAATGACCAATAAAATTAAAACTATTACTAAAAAAGTTTATCAGGTTTTAGGCTTAAAAGGAATGTGTAGAGTGGATTACATTATTGTAGGAAATCAACCTCATGTTATCGAAATAAACACCGTTCCCGGGCTTTCGGAACAAAGCTTAATACCTCAAATGGCTGCCCATGAAGGCATTTCATTAATAAACTTATTTAACGAAGTAATTGAAGTCGCTTTAAAAAAATAATATCCTATGATCATATACAATGTAACGGTAAATATTGAAGACGAAATTCACCACGATTGGCTAACATGGATGAAAGAAGTACACATTCCGGATGTGATGAATACAGGCTGTTTTGTGGAGCATAAAATTTGTAAAGTGCTTTCTCGTCAGGAAGATGAAGTAGGTCATACTTATGCTATTCAATACACTTGCGAAACCGAAAACCATTTAACGCAATACCAAGAAATTTTTGCTCCGAAACTTCAAAAAGAACACCTCAATAGATACGAAGGAAAGTTTGTAGCTTTTAGGACTATTCTAAAAATAGTATGAAATTGTTTAAAGCCCTATTATTACATTTCTAAAATCCACGCCTTATCATTGTCAGCTTTTGCAAAAGCTAAAGCATCAACTGCTTTTTCTCTGGTAGTAAAACTGTTATAACTTACTGTCCACAAGCCTTTTCTTTGTCCAACTATCCACGCCTCAAACCCTTTACTTTTGAGTTTTTTAACCATTTTTTTGGCATTTTTCTTCTCAGAGAAACAACCTGCTATAATATGGTATCGCAATGGAATGTTCTTTTTAGCAACCCTTGTAGTATCAGCTACTGCTATATGTTTTTCTTCTAACGCAATGGTAATTGGTTCCTGATCTTTTATCCAAGAAAAAGAAAGGTATGGAGTACTATCAGCTTTACTCAACTCATCGCTTAAAGATGCTAAGTGAGACTCTTCAGGTAAAGTTACTTCAGAAGGAGAATAAGTAGCAGGTTTTTCCTCCGTAAAAGGATTCAACTTTGCATAATTAATATTGGAAGACAAATCGTATTTTGTTGGTATCCAAAAAGCAAAAAACCCAAGAGGGATGATAACGGCAGCAGCAGCTACCCATTTCCTAACATTGCTTTTATTTTTAGGTAATGCTTTAACCTGAGCTACAATTTTTTCTTCGTATTTTTCTCTAACTATAGGAGTTACCTGAATGGAAGTCAATCCATAAGAAGTAAGTAAGTAATTTTCGGATGATGATGGCTCAAAATAAATCCTCCCCTCCTTATCCATCACAAAAGTGCCGATATCTTCAAAACAAACTTCTTGTTCCAGTTTTAATTTAGATTTTACGGAAAGCACAAAATTTTCTATCTTCTTAAGTGCTTGTTCATACGCAACCCCTTCTTTGTCCGCCACAAAGTTGACTAATAAACCATCATTATTAATAAGGTTTTTGTTAAAAGTAATTTGCTTTGAAGGCGGGTGAATTTTGTGTTGAACAGATTGAATATAAGCGGGTTTGTAATTACACACAAAACCTCCAAAATTTGGAAGTATTACACACTCGTGGTGAAATAATAACTGACTAATATGTTTAACAATGGTGTTCATTACAATTTACGAAGTTATAAATTTTTGATAAAAAAACAGCTTTTAGCCATTATTTCTGTTTAGTAACATCTGTAAATCTTCGGGTGTATCTATTGCAACGGCTTCAAAATCTGTTTGTTTTACTTTTATTTTAAACCCGTTTTCCAACCACCTTAATTGTTCTAGGCTTTCGGCTTTTTCCAGTGCAGAAACTGCTAATTGTGTAACCTTTTTTAACACTTCGGTTTTATACCCGTAAATACCAATATGTTTAAAATATACATGGTGATTGAGCCACTCACTCTCCTCAACATTCCTTAAAAATGGAATGGGTTGCCGACTAAAATACAAAGCAAAATCTTCCTCTGATTTTACCACTTTAGGTTTGTTAACATTAAATAACTCAGATGTATGATCAATTTTTTTTATCAATGTCGCAATATCCGTACGTTCATCAGTAAAGCAAGCTGCTAATTCTTCAATTTGTAGGGGATTAATAAATGGCTCATCTCCCTGAATATTAATTACTACCTCCACATCTTTATAATGTTGATGAATTACTTCTGCACACCTGTCTGTTCCACTTTGGTGGCTACTTTTTGTATATACCACGTTATAAGCTAGTGCTTCTAAATGCTTAAAAATTCGTTCGTCATCTGTTGCCACCACTACATCACTGAGGCACTTGGCTGCTAATGCTTGCTCATACACCCGTTGTACCATTGATTTTCCGTTAATATCTGCCAATGGCTTGCCCGGAAACCTAGTAGATGCATATCGAGCCGGAATTATTCCTAAAATTTTCATGTGCTTATTTTTATTTGTTTTTTATTGCAACAACGAAGAATGTAAAAATAACACTTTTAGTAACATTATAATAATCATTTCTTCTAAGTACCTTTGCAAGGTAGGTTTATTGTCAGTTTATGCAAAAAATAAGTGCCGATTATATTTTTACCGGAAATGCCGCCCCGATTAAAAACGGAGTGGTTATTTTACACGAGGATGGATCCATTATAGCTATTGTAAATCCTAATGAAAACCCTATTTCTCTCGATGATGTTCAAAAATTCAATGGTATTATTTGCCCGGGCTTTATTAATGCTCATTGTCATCTGGAGTTATCTTATTTAAAAAATCAAATCTCGAAAAAAACCACGCTGCCCGGTTTTGTAAAAGAGTTGGTGCAAAAAAGGTTTAATTTTTCTGAAGAAGAAATGCTGCAAGCTGCTGTTGATGCCGAACAAGAAATGTTTCAAAATGGCATTGTAGCTGTTGGGGATATTGCCAACGGAAATTCCACGTTTGAACTAAAAGCAAAACAAAAATTACATTACCATACTTTTTTAGAAATATTTGAAATTGACGAACAAAAAGCGGAGGCTACTTTTAACAAAGCCAACAAGCTGAAAGCCTCTTATTTTAATCCCGAACAAATTTCTATTGTGCCTCACGCTCCTTATTCTGTTTCCAAAAAATTAATGGCATTGATTGCCCGACAAAATAACCTAATAGCAAGCATTCACAGTCAAGAAACACCAAGCGAAAATGATTTTTTTACCAACAAAAGCGGAGTGTTATACGAACAAATGGCAGCTTTTAATCCAAACGTAGCCACGTGGGAAAAAATAGCACAAGGTGCTTTACATCATTTTATTCCATTTTTTAAAAATGCCAAAGCACTACTTTTGGTTCACAATACTTTTGCCAACGAAAAAGACATTGATTTTGTAACCCATCAACCTATTGCTGCCTACTGGTGTTGTTGTCCTAAAGCCAATTTGTTTATTGAAAATACCTTGCCTGATTTTACGCTATTTAACAACAAAAATTTGGAAGTAGTAATTGGAACAGATAGTTTGGCTAGTAATGATAAACTTTGCATATTAGATGAATTAAAAACTATTTCCAACCATGCTGAAATACCTTTGGAAACCATTCTAAAATGGGGGACTTTTAACGGAGCTAAAGCACTAAATATTTTACACCAATACGGTAGTTTGGAAAAAGGTAAAAAACCGGGGATTAACCTCTTGAAAAATATAGATTTAACTCATTTAAAACTAACCGATAACACTACCGTTCAAAAACTTTATTAGTGTTTATAAAGTTACCAAACCATAAAATTTCTATTTTTGTTGAACCAACTAAGGAACAAACATGAGTCAAATTAAAACAAAAATTGCAGCGTTGCCTGTTACTATAAAAGTAATGGATTACGCTCAGTTGTTTAAGTTTAGACTTACCTCTTACGTGGTGCTGTCCGCTGTTTTGGGTTATTTTATTGGAGTAGAAACCGTAAATTATTCCATCTTATTTTGGTTGATAACAGGGGGCTTTTTAATTACTGCCAGCTCCAACGCGTTGAATCAAATTTTTGAAAAAGAATCGGATAAATTGATGAAACGCACTCAAAACCGTCCGCTACCTGCCGAAAAAATTACGGTTATAGAAGCATCAATTGTAGCTCTTGCTTTTGGAATTATTGGTGTGTTTATCTTATGGTTTGGCATCAATCCGCTTAGTGGTATTTTAGGTGCATTAGCTATTTTTACTTATGCCGGAGTTTATACGCCTCTAAAAAAAATCACCACTTATTCCGTTTTTGTAGGTGCCTTTCCGGGAGCAATCCCTCCAATGCTAGGTTGGGTAGCAGCAACAGGCTATTTTAGTTTAGAAGCCGGAATTTTGTTTGCACTGCAATTTTTATGGCAGTTTCCGCACTTTTGGGCAATCGCTTGGAAGTTAGACAACGATTACAAAAAAGCTGAATTAAAAATGCTACCTTATAATACCAAAAACAAAACTGCTTCCGTAATTATTTTGATGAGCACTTTGGTGTTGTTTGCCGGCAGTTTTTTACCGGAATTTTTTCAAATTTCGGGACGAATAGCCACCGTTACTTTATTTGTTTTAGCAGCGTTAATGGTTTATCCTGCCATTAAATTAGTTTCCACTCAAGATGATAAATATGCGTTAAAAGTAATGTTGATGTCTTATCTTTATTTGGTAGCATCTTTGGCAATACTTTTAATCGACAAAATTTAATTCATTGAAAAACAAAGTATTAATCACCGTTATTTCTATTGCGTTACCACTAGCCGTTGCGGCATTGTTTAAGGTAAGAATCCCCAATGTGGAACCGCTCAGTTTTTTACCTCCTATTTATGCGGTTATTAATGCTGTTACCTTTTTCACCTTATTATTTGCCATTACTGCTATTAAAAAAGGAAATCGCGTGTTGCACGAACGCCTTATGAAATTGAGCTTGGCACTATCGGCATTGTTTCTAGTGATGTATGTGGCTTACCACATCACTTCCGACCCAACTCCTTATGGCGGTGAAGGACTAGCCAAAACCATTTACCTGTTGGTGTTGGTTTCACACATTGTTTTATCGGTTATTATTATTCCTTTAGTGCTTATTACTTTTAACAGGGCATTTTTAGGTGAATTTGACAAACATAAAAAAATTGCTAAAATCACTTTTCCTTTGTGGTTGTACGTTACTTTATCTGGCGTAGTAGTATATGTAATGATTTCACCTTATTACGTTAACTAAATTTTATACCTCACGGTAGCAAGTGGTGTAAAGGTTTGTATAGGCAACCCACCAGCTTGGCTTTAGATTACCAATAGTGAGGTAAATCCGAATTAAATCTAGCGATTTATCAACTATTTTTTATACATTTGAAAAATAAGTCTGACTGATTTTTTGATTTTATCAGACCTATCTACACAAATATGGTTGTATAGGTCTGACTGAGTCAGACCTATACATAAGTTAGCTGCCATATTAAAAAAACAAGATTCAAAAGAAAAGATATATGTGGAAAGAAACACTACCAGAAAATTGTCCACCGACAACAGCAACGGAGTTGGAACAAGATGTTTATCGAATTCTTCAAAATGAAATTTCGACAGAAAATGATTTTACACCATACGTAAAGCTTTATCCTGACAATAAAAGATATAAAAATTTATGCAAGGCTTATGCTATCTCTTTCTATGACAACATAGAAAATGCAAAAGAAGCCTATAATATTTCTTTAAAAAGAGGTAAGACAATCGGAAATTATATCGGACAGTTCACATTGACGGCAAATGACGGCAAGAGTGAATATACTCCGAGTAATGGGCATTTAAGTACTTGGTTATATAACTCGTGGGACTTTAATAATTTTAATTGTTCCTTTGTAACTTCAATAAATGAGAATTGACGAAAAATATCGTTTACAAGAACTGCCGCTTAGTTTAACGGTGGTGGATGCATTTGACTTTAGAGAAGAGCCTATTCTTCTTCTTGAGAAAGATGTCATTGGTAATTCATATTTGAGTTATCTTGTTGAGAGCACAGAAGATTCTGAGAAGAGAATTTATCTTCAAGTTAGTAATGAAAGATTGAGTTCAATTCTTGAAAATGAAATTTCAATAAGAAATGCTTTCTCTAAT
>DATGOR010000184.1:0-5373 GCA_035305805.1 Vicingaceae bacterium
AAGTGCTGCTAATGCTTGTTGATTAGCATCGTTTTCAGTAACATTAATTTGTTCGTTAATGAACCAATTAGCAGTGCTTTCCGGAATGACATTAAAAGTAGAAGACAAATTATTTTCCAACGCATTTTGCATATAAAATGGCTGAACTTTAATGTTTTCCTCTGAGTTCCAAACTAAAGTTTCTTCAAAATCTTTTCCTTTCAAGTCAGCAATAATTTTTTCTTTCCATTGCTGATAAGTTATTTCTTTAAAATCGTTCATAAATTATATATTTCTAATTTCAGCTTCAATCTCTTCGATTGTAGGTAAGCTACTTTTTAAGTTTTCGGGCAAATGGGTCATTAATTTTAACTCACTTATTCCAATAGGTTTATTCATGTCTCTAAGTGCAAACTCTGCTTCAATATTATTTTTGTATTTACAAAGTAAAATGCCAATGGTAGGATTGTCAGAAACATCTTTTACCAAACTATCAACAGCAGATAAATAAAAATTTAGCTTGCCGGTATATTCGGGTTTAAATTTAGTATTTTTTAATTCGATAACAATGTAGCATTTTAATTTAGTGTGATAAAAAAGTAAGTCAAGAAAGTACTCAGTTGATTCCACCTCCAATTTGTATTGTTTTCCAATAAAAGCAAATCCTTTACCGAGTTCTAATAAGAATTTTGTAATATGTTTTATAAGTTGATTTTCGATGTCTTTCTCCTGATATTGAATGTTTAAAGATAAAAAATCAAAAACATAAGGGTCTTTTATTGTTTGGTTAGCCAAATCAGATAAAGGTTCAGGTAATGTGTCTTTAAAATTATTTATTGATTTACCTGTTCTTAAATGTAATTCGGATTTTATTTGTAAGTCTAGTACATCTCTACTCCAGTTGTTTTCTACGCATTTTTCAGCGTACCACCACCGTATTTTTTGGTCTTTAATTTTTTCTATAAGTAAAAGGTTATGTCCCCAAGGTAATTTTGCAACAGCCTGTTGCAAAATTGATTCATCAGGATATTCTTTTGCAAAACGAAGCATGTAGCTCAAGTTTCTTTCAGAAAAACCTTTTGCGTCTGGAAATTCAGACTTAAGGTCTTTAGATAGTTTAGGTATAATTTTAGAAGACCAACCTTCCATATTCTGCTTTTCGTTAATGATTTTTCCAATTTGCCAGTACAAAAAAATCATTTCTGCATTAACAGACAAGACAGCCTTTAGTTGGGCTTTTTGAATTTTTTGTTTAATATCAGTAAATAATGAATGGTACCCTTTTAATTCCATTGCTGATAAGTTATTTCTTTAAAATCATTCATAATCTCAAATTTCTAATTTCCAATCTTTAATCTTCCTTCTTCGCTTCAAAAACAAAAATTTCTTCATCGTCTTTTTTCATCAAATACTTTTCTCGAGCAAATTTTTCCAATGCTTTTTGGTGGGTAGTTAATTCTTTTAGTTCTTTTTTTGTTTGGATAATTTCATTGGTGTAAAAAGATTTGTCTTTGTTCAGTTGATTAAGTTTAGAACGATATGAAAACTGAGTGATAAGGTTGTTTTGATCAAAAAAAGAAATCCACACCAAAAAAAATAACATGGCGAGGGCGTATTTATTTTTTAACCATTTAGGTATTTTGCTCCACATAAACACAAAAATACATATCAATTCTTTAAGATAAATATAAAATAGCTTCGAACTATTAAACATAGTATTGTTAATGGTGTGAGATTGTTTTTATAATAGCTAAAAAGCTCCAACGGAGCGTAATTTATTAGAGATGGGTGAAGCTCATCGCTTTGGAGTGAGTATTAAAAACAAAAACAACTCTTTACCTTGCCCCCTCTCTTTAAAGAGAGGGAAAGAAGTTATCGGCAGATAACTTGGGGATAAATAAAAAGAAAGCTCCAACGAAGCGTAATTTAATAGCGTTGACTAAAGTCATTGTAAAATTTTGTTTGGAAAAATAGTTGAATGCTGGCGTTAAAAAAATCCTTAAAAAACAAATGCAGTCAAATTATGGAGCATCAAAAATATTACTACTTTTACGAGTTCATTTTTTAAATAAAAAATCAAATGGCAAAGACTAGAAAAGAACAAGAAGCGTTAGAGTATCACGCACAAGGAAAGCCCGGAAAAATTGAAGTTGTACCAACCAAAAGATATAGCACACAAAGAGATTTGTCGTTGGCTTATTCTCCCGGTGTAGCAGTACCTTGTGTAGAAATTTCTAACCATAAAGAGGATGTTTATAAGTATACTGCCAAAGGAAATTTGGTTGCAGTAATTTCAAATGGAACAGCAGTTTTAGGGTTAGGAGACATTGGGCCGGAAGCATCCAAGCCTGTAATGGAAGGAAAAGGATTATTATTTAAAATTTTTGCAGATATTGATGTTTTTGATATTGAAATTGATGCTACTGATGTAGATAAATTTGTAGAAACAGTAAAAGCCATTTCGCCTACTTTTGGAGGAATAAACTTAGAGGATATTAAAGCACCGGAATGTTTTGAGATTGAAGAAAGATTAAAAAACGAGTTAAACATTCCTGTGATGCATGATGACCAACACGGGACAGCTATTATTACAGCTGCAGCCATGCTTAATGCGATTGAATTGGCAGAGAAAAAAATTGATAAAATAAAATTGGTTGTTAACGGAGCAGGAGCTTCGGCCATGTCGTGTACTAAGTTGTATGTTGCATTGGGAGTTAACCCAAAAAATATTGTGATGTTAGACAGTAAGGGCGTAATTAGTAAGGATAGAAAAGATATTTCGGAATCCAAAAAATTATTTGCTACTCATCAAAAAATTAAATCACTAGCAGAAGCCTTAGATGGTGCAGATATGTTTCTAGGCTTATCTAAAGGCAATATTGTAACCAAAGCCATGATTAAAAAAATGGCGAAAAACCCTATAGTTTTTGCATTGGCAAATCCCGACCCCGAAATTGCTTACAAAGAAGCTATTGCAGCACGGAAAGACATCATAATGGCAACAGGAAGGTCAGATCATCCTAATCAAGTGAACAATGTGTTGGGGTTCCCTTACATTTTTAGAGGTGCCTTAGATGTTAGAGCAACCGCTATTAATGAAGAAATGAAATTAGCAGCAGTAAAAGCGGTAGCACAATTGGCAAAAGAGCCTGTTCCCGAAGAAGTGAACGAGGCGTACAATCAAAAAAATATCACTTTTGGAAGGAACTTTATTATTCCAAAACCCTTGGATACAAGATTGATTACCACCATCGCTCCGGCAGTTGCAAAAGCGGCCATGGATTCCGGTGTGGCACAACAACCTATTACCGATTGGGATGAATACAAAGAGAATCTTGCCAAGCGATTAGGGTTGAATAATAAGTTGCTTAAAAATATTACCGAAAAAGCGAAAGGAAATCCCAAAAGAGTGGTATTTGCCGAAGCAGATAATTATAAGATTTTAAAAGCTGCTCAGGTAGTGTATGAAGAAGGAATTGCAGAGCCAATTTTATTAGGTAAAGTAGCTAAGATTGAAGAAGTTGCTAAAGAATACAATTTAGAACTGGGGGACATCCCTATTATCGATCCTAGAAGCTCGCAACATCGAGATAAAAAGAATTTTTATGCTGAAATGCTTTATGAAAAAAGAAAACGCAAAGGAGTAACTTTAGTGGAAGCACAAGAAATGATGCGTAGTCGAAACTATTTCGGTTCGGCAATGGTTGAAATGGGCGATGCAGATGCTTTAATCTCCGGTTTGACAAGGAATTATAAAAACACCATAAGACCTGCGTTGCATGTTATAGGTACAGATGACGATGTAAAAAAGATTGCCGGAATGTATATCATTTTCACTAAAAAAGGACCTATTTTCTTTGCAGACACCACCGTAAACCTTAATCCATCAGCAAGAGATATTGCCGATATTACAGCATTGACGGCTAAAATTGTTGAGCGATTTAAAATACAACCTAGAGTGGCCTTGTTATCCTACTCCAATTTTGGTTCTGCTGATGGTGAAGATGCTATTAAAATGCGAGAAGCAAGAAAAATACTTAAAGCTGAATACCCTGATATAGTAGTTGATGGAGAAATTCAAGCCAATTTTGCTTTGAATAAAGACTTACGAAACGAAATATTTCCTTTTTCCGATTTGGCAAGAAAAAATACCAACACCCTTATTTTTCCTAACCTTTCATCAGGAAATATTGCTTACAAATTAATGTTGGAAATGGGGGAATTTGAGTCCATCGGGCCAATTTTGTTAGGCATGAAAAAACCGGTACATATTTTACAATTAGGGAGTTCAGTTAGAGAAATTGTAAACATGGTAACCATTGCCGTAACGGATGCTCAAACTAGGAAATAACATATAGTCGGAAGTCAGAAGCCCGAAGTTAGAAGTAACTTCAGGCTTCCGTCTTCGGTCTTCAAACTTTAAAAAAATGATAGCTCAATTAAAAGGAAGATTAATAGAAAAAACGCCAACTTATGTTATTATTGATTGTAATGGAGTTGGTTATCAAGTAAATATTTCGCTACATACATTTGAACAATTGGGGAGTGATGAGTTGTGCTTGTTATACACACATTTAATCATAAGAGAAGACGCTCACTTGCTCTACGGTTTTAAAGATAAAAATGAACGAGAATTGTTTCGATTATTAATCTCTGTTTCAGGGGTTGGTTCGGCAACAGCTATGGTTATTTTATCTTCGCTTACCACCACAGAAGTTAAGACTGCAATTGGTTCGGGAGATGTAAATACACTTAAACGAGTAAAAGGAATTGGGGCGAAATCTGCGGAAAGAATCATTATTGATTTGAGAGATAAAATAGATAAAATTGGAGAAAATGACATAAATTTTGCTGTTTCAAACAATACTATTAAAGATGAAGCGTTAAGTGCACTAATTATGCTCGGATTTGCTAAAAAACCGGCAGAAGTTGCACTAAACAAAGTATTGGCTGTATCGGAAGATTTATCGGTAGAACAGCTGATTAAACAAACATTAAAAAGCCTTTAATTGGGGCTTTATTATTTTGGCATTTAACAAGTTAACATATAAAAAAATATTTTTTATTGTAGGGCTTTCATTTGTAATTACGTTTACAAATTGGATAGCTCATCCTTCGCACTCCTTAGCCAAATCGAGTGCGTTCAGTTTGGTACTGCCTGTCGATAGCCCCGAAATTGACCTAGTCTATCCTTTTGATGATGAAACCGACCCCAGTAATCCTAATAGTGGTGGACTTTATTTGAACAACCCTAGCAACATTAAGTCAGGCTTTGAATACGACCCTGAAACAGGTACTTACAATTATTATCAAAAAATAGGCGATAGAAATTTTAGAAACCCAACTTACATGACTTTTGACGAATACTTGGAATACGATTCCAAAAAGTCGTTG
>DATGOR010000185.1:0-2048 GCA_035305805.1 Vicingaceae bacterium
TTACAGTTAAAGTCAATACTTCAGATAAATAATAAAAACTACATTCTCAACGGTGTAGTTTTTATTTTGCTTTGTTTATCCTTCATTATTTTTCTTTTCTTATGATTAATATATCGTCGTTAGAAAATTCCATCCAAGCAAGGTCATAAACATAGTAATAAGTCTTCCCTTGATTGTTTACATGCAAATGGGTATGGTATTTAAATGTAAATTTCTTTTTTTCGAGCAATACCCGCCCCACCATAATTTGAGTTTTGGTTTTTCCTAAAATTTCCAAAAGAATGCTTCTGTTTCTATGCAAAATGGCATCCAATTGCTTTACTTCACTATCGGTCACTTTCCTTAGGTTTACATGATAATAGTTTTTACATCTTACCGAGCAAAATATTTTATCATTCCTTCCCACGAGGCGCTTACTACATATTTTACATTTTTTTTGATTCGTCATTTACATCCCAAATTAATACATTGATTTTTAAATTATTACCTAGTCGTTTTTAACGGTTAAAATACTACTATTTACAACAACCCACCCAAATTTGTAGGTTTTTTTACTAATTTTAAAAACATCTTCACATAAACACTTTAAAATGAACCCTACACAACCTACTATATACCAACCACTTAAAGAAGCAAAACGGATTAAGGTTTTTATACCTTATGATATGGTTGCGATGAGGCAGGCACTAAAAAAAATGAACACTAGTTTTTGGCATCCACATCAAAAATTATGGTCGGTTGTAAATACTCATCAAAACTTTGAGCAGTTAAAAAAAATATGTGGAGAGCATTGTAACATTGAGAAGGACATCCGTTTTACTCCCATCCCCAATGTTGCGTTGACCGAACCTGCTTTAGAAGCTCTTTTTGAACTTGAAAAGGCATTGGTTTTAAAGCAATATGGCCATTCGAGCATACAGGTTTACAAAAAGATGTTCAGTGTATTTCTGGGGAAATTCATGCATCGAAACTTAAAAGAAGTTACCAAGGAGGAGATTGAAGGTTTTGTATATGAACTTATTAAAAAGAGCAAAATTAGTGAAAGCTATCAGAACCAATTAATAAATGCCATCAAGGCCTATTATGAGCACGCCCTTAAAAAGCCTAGGGAATATTATGATATTCAACGTCCAAAAAAGGCAGTGTCCATACCTAATGTATTGAGCAAACAAGAAGTACTAAACATTATCCAATCGCCGCAGAACCTTAAGCACAAAGCCATTTTACATACTATTTATGGTTGTGGATTGCGAATATCTGAACTTTTAAATTTGCGGATTTCGGACATTCATTCTAATGAGGGTTACCTGTTTATTAAAGATAGTAAAGGAAAAAAAGACAGAAAGACCATTTTACCCGAACAGTTGCTAGTGCTACTACGAACCTATTACAAAGCCTACAAACCATCGTATTGGCTCTTTGAAGGGCAAACAGGCTGCAAATACAGCACCGCTAGCATTCGATCTATATTTAGAAAAGCCGTAAACGACACGAACTCCAACCCTTGGGCGACAGTACATACTTTGCGGCATTCGTTTGCTACCCATTGCATTGAAAACAATATAAATATTAGGCACTTACAAAATATGTTGGGCCATAGTTCGCCGAAAACAACTGAGATTTACACTAAAACCATTGAAATTAACAACAAGACCATTGTTAGTCCTTTGGACATCTTATTAAAAAGTAATACATTGCACACATAAACGATATAACTACAATAGTATCAAGATGTATTGGAGTTATACAAGTGTTAGGCACAATTTGACAAACCAATGAAATTCACGATTTTAATATTACTTTTTTCTACTATTTCTGGGTTTAGTCAAGAAATAAAATACAACCTATTTTTAAAGGATTCGTGTTCAAATAAAATTGAAAATAGTTTTTATTATCATCTTGAAAGAAACGGAACTGAATATACAATATCGGACTTTGACAAAGGAACTATTTTGCTTCCTGACAAAGGCGAATACAATTTAATCGCAACTGAAATAGGAGAAACACATAAAATAATAATCGATAAACAAATAAATTCGGATACTTTA
>DATGOR010000186.1:0-5010 GCA_035305805.1 Vicingaceae bacterium
GAAGTAGCATTTTTTAATTCACTAATTCCTTTGCCTAATGCACGAGCAATTTCCGGAATTTTTTTAGAGCCAAAGAACATTACAATAACCAATACTATAATAAGTAATTCTCCTCCTCCAATATTGAATAATGCTAACATAAATAAATTTAAATATAGCACAAAACTACAAAAAAATAAGCTGCTCATTTTTGTAAGCAGCTTATTCTTTTCAAAGATATTTTTAATAAATTCTATTTATTCTTTTTCTCTTTTTGTTTGTTCATGAAATCATAAACAATTGGCGAAGCCAAAAATGCTGATGAGTAAGTACCTACAATTACACCAATAAGTAATGCAAAAGTAAATCCTCTAATTACTTCACCTCCCCAAATAAATATCATTAACAACACAAAAATGGTACTTAATGATGTGTTTACTGTTCTACTTAATGTACTGTTAATAGCAGAATTTACTACGTCATTAATTTCTCTTTTCTTGTATGAGCCTAAGTACTCTCTAATTCTATCGAAAACAACCACGGTGTCATTGATAGAGTAACCTACAACTGTTAGGATAGCGGCAATAAATGCTTGGTCTATCTCTAAAGAGAAAGGTAATATTCCATAAAAAATAGAGAACAACGACAGTACAATCAATACATCGTGGAATAATGCAATAAGAGCTCCTGCACCGTATTGCCATTTTTTAAATCGGAATACAATGTATAAGAAGATAATGATTAATGAGAAAATTACAGACAAGATAGAAGAACGAATCATATCGTTGGCGATAGTTGGTCCAACTTTTTGTGAACTCATTAAGAAATTGTCCATAAAATCTTCTTTAGAAACTTCATTTCCTAATACAGAAGTTAAACCATTGTATAATTTATCCTCTACTAAATCATCAGCATTTTCGTCTGGGCTATCGATTAAATAAGTAGTAGTAATTTTTACTTGGTTATCATCCCCAAAGGTTTTTACCTCAGGAGTTGCATCAAATTGAGCTTCTAATAATTTACTTACAGTTTGAGTTTCTACTTTCTCAGCATTATCGAATCTAATCACATAAGTTCTTCCTCCTTGGAAGTCAACGCCTTTTTGTAATCCTTTTGTAGCTAAAGAGCCAATACCAATTACTATAATAATTCCTGAAAGTATGTAAAACTTCTTTCTATTATTTAAGAACTGAATGTTGGTGTTTTGGAATAAGCCATCAGTAAGATTAGTAGCAAACTTAAGTACTTTGCCTTTGTTTAGCTGGTATTCAAAAATTAATCGAGTAATGAATATTGCCGTAAATAAAGAGGTTAAAATACCAATTACTAATGTTTTAGCAAAACCTTCTACCGGACCTGTTCCAAAGAACCACAATACAAAACCGGTTAATAAGGTGGTAATGTTAGCGTCAATAATAGAAGAGTAAGCAAATTTATAACCATCAGCAACAGCTAATCTCATGCCTTTGCCTGCAGCAATTTCTTCTCTGATACGCTCAAATATAAGTACGTTGGCATCTACCGACATACCAATAGTTAGAATAATCCCGGCAATACCTGGTAATGTTAACGCAATTAATTGCGGCATCGAAGCTAATATTCCAAATATAAAGAACATGTTAGCAAGCAATGCAATTACTGAAGCAACACCTGCTTTAGAGTAATAAAACACCATGTAAGCCAATACTATTAATAAGGCAATAATAAAGGAGAACATCCCTTTACTAATAGATTCTTGACCTAAAGTTGGACCAACCACGGCTTCTTCAACAATTTTAGCAGGAGCAGGTAGTTTACCCGCTTTTAAGATGTTGGCGATTAATTTAGCCTCTTCTATGGTAAAATTACCTGTAATGCTTGAACGTCCACCTGCAATTTCTTCAGAAGGAGCCGGAGCTGAATAAACTAACCCATCTAGAACAATAGCAATAGGTTTTCCTACATTTTCTCCGGTAAGTAACCTCCATTTGGTAGCACCTTCTCCATTCATTAACATTTCAATTTCAGGAGCACCGTTATACATTCCAAATTGTTGCGATGCATCTACAATTACATCACCTTCTAAATCGGCTTTACCATCTCTATTGGTTACTTTAATGGCATATAATTGTAAGAATTGCTGATTATCGTCAAATGGTTTGTATGCCCATAAAAGCTTATATTTTCTAGGGTTAATAATCTCTTTTATTTTGGGCATTGCCAAATAACTGTTCAGTTTAGCAGTATCTTTTACAGCTACAATACCTACAATAGCACCTTCTGCAAACATTTGTTGACCTTCTTCATTGGTATAAGTAGGGATAGTCATGATGGCGAAAAGAGGATTTTCTTTTACACTTTTTTGAAAAAGTGCCAATGAATCTTCTCCGCTTTCTTCACCTAATTGAGATAATAAATCACTTGATGAAGAGTCTTTTTTAGTAGAGTCGTTGTCTAATTGAGATAATAAATCACTTTCATCTTTTGTTTCATTATTGGTTGCTGTTACTTCTTCTGCATTATCTTCTGCAGGTGCAGCAGTTTTTGCGGTTACTTCAGTAGAATCACTTTCTGATTTAGTTGATTCGTCTTTATTTAATAACTTGGCTAACGTAGCGTTAACTTCCTCCCATACCGGGAAAAACTCATTGTTTTGGTAAGTCGTCCAAAACTCTAGTTTCGCTGTTCCTTGTAATAACTGACGAACTCTTTCTTTGTTTTTAACACCCGGTAATTCTACCAAAATTCTGTCAGAACCTGTTAAACGTTGAATGCTTGGTTGTGCAGCACCAAATAAGTTAATTCTTGTTCTTAAAACCTCAAAAGATTGTTCAATGGCAGCGTTAGCAACTTCATTTATAAAGGTTAAAACCTCTTCGTTTGAAGCATCCGGCTTTAATTTTTCTTTGTTATCTCTAGTATAAAATACCGAAATTAACTTTCCGTTAGGATTGATTTCATTGTAGGCTTGTTCAAAATAAGTAACAAAGTTACCTCCATTTTTTACTTGTAACTCATTGGCTTTCTTTATAGCCTCGTTGAACGATGAGTCATCACTGTAAGAAGATAATGCTCTAACTACTTCATCTATTTGAACTTCTAAAGTTACGTTCATACCACCTTTCAAGTCCAACCCTAGGTTAAGCATTTTGGCTCTTAATTCTCCGTAAGTATAACCAATTATGGGATATACTTCTACAGAAGCCATAGAGTCTAAATAAGCAAATTCAGCATCTGAACTTCCGTTGTGGTAAGTTTCAGCGTATTCTTTCGCATCGTTTTCTACGTTTACTGCAAACCATGTTAGCGATAATGAATATAAACTCGCAATGGCAAAAAGTATGGTAAACGTTGTTAATAATCCTTTGTTTTGCATCTTTTTTTATATGTATTTCGTTAAAAATTTATAAGCCTGCAAATATAGAATTTCAAAAACGTTTTACAAATATAAATTTCATTTCATTTCACTTTTTTTTTACCCATGACTTAATTGATATTGTTACAACTGATTAAATTTATTCTAAAAACATGAAATACATCATCTTTAAAACATTTTAAAAAATGTATCTTTGTTATTAATTAAGTACTATCATCTTTTAAAATATTATGAAGAAATTTTTACTCTTTTTTGTACTGCTTTCAAGTTGGGGTTATACTAGAGCTCAGCTTAATGTTAGTGTTTACGATTCTATTACTGTATTAGCTCTTAATGGCGATACACTTCGTCATGCTTGGACAGGAGGGGTTAATTCACCTCAGTTTTCCGAAGTAGATTTGAATTTGGACGGAATAAATGATTTGTTTATTTTTGATAGAAGCATCAATAGAATTACTACATTCATCAATAAAGGAACTCCTAATAAAGTAGATTATCAATTAGCTCATGGCTACGAACAACAATTACCGCCAATGAAAGATTGGGCGTTGTTTAGAGATTATAATTGTGATGGGAAAATGGACTTATTTACTTATGAAACTGGTGGGATAAAAGTATATAAAAACACATCAACTTCCACTCAATTGCAGTTTACCTTAGCAACAACCAATAATAGTTCACAAATTATCTTTTCTAATTATAATCCGGACACACCATCTTCTAACCCCGTAAACTTATATGTTTCCTCTATTGATATACCTGCAATTGTAGATGTTGATGGTGATGGTGATATGGATGTCTTAACGTTCAGTATTTTAGGGTCTCAAGTGGAATACCATAAAAACTTATCAATGGAACTTTACGGTACTTGCGATAGTTTAGAGTATGAAATTAGAAATAAATGTTGGGGTTTTTTTAGTGAAGGCTCTCAGAGCAATGCAGTTATTTTAGATGATACTTGTGGGTTCAACATCAATAATCCTGAAAGAATTTCAGGAGGAAGCAAGCACTCAGGTTCCTCCTTATTTACATTAGATATAGACTCTAGTGGTTCACAAGATTTGGTGTTAGGAGATGTTTCTCATAATAACTTGGTAATGCTTACAAATAACGATAACACACCAAATTTAACAGCATCTCACATGATTGCTTCGGACACCACTTTTCCTTCAAACAATGCCAACACTTTGGCGGTAGATTTATACCTTTTTCCGGCAGGATATTACCTAGATGTTAATAATGATGGTGTAAAAGATTTGTTAGTAAGCCCTAATTGCTTTAGTGGTTGTGAAAACTTAAAAAGTGTTTGGTATTACGAAAATCAACGTTCTACCGACTTGCCGGAGTTTGATTTTAAAACCACACAGTTTTTACAAGAAGACATGATAGAAGTAGGAACAGGAGCTTTCCCGGTATTTTTCGATCATAATGCTGATGGTTTATTAGATATTGTTATTGGAAACGCTGGTTACACCAATTTAAACAATACACAAGGATTAACTTCTTCATTATGGTTGTATGAAAATATTGGCACGGCCACTCAACCGGCTTTTCAATTAATAGATTCTAATTATGCCGGAGTGTCAAATATTAATTTGAACATTGCTACTAATGCACCAATGCTTAGGTTAGCTCCTACTTTTGGAGATATTGATGGTGATGGAGATGAAGACATG
>DATGOR010000187.1:0-4692 GCA_035305805.1 Vicingaceae bacterium
AGTTAGTATTGAAGAAAATAATACTCTTGTTCAGCAAGTTTACCCCAATCCTTTTCAAAACTATTTAACCATTCAATTGAAAAATAACGAATCTGCAACTTATGAGGTTATTTCCTCTAATGGGAAACAAGTGTTGAGTGGGCAATTAATGACTGGCTCTACCATTTCTACAGAAAACCTACCTAAAGGTATTTATTTTTTAAAAGTGCAAAATCAAGTTCAACAATCTGTTCAAAAACTCATTAAATATTGAAAAAAATAGTTGTCATATTGTTTTTGTTAGTAATGCAAGGAGCTTATGCACAATTGATTAACGACACTATTAAGTTTGAGACTTTTATAGTGGAAGATTATGCCATTAAAAACACGTACAAAAAAACCGTGTTAGACAGTGTGGCTACGAAATCGGTTGAAAACTTAGCTCAATTGCTACAAGAAAAATCAACCGTTTTTATAAAAACTTACGGTTCGGGAGCTTTAGCTTCAGTATCTTTTAGAGGAACCGGAGCTTCCCACACACGTGTACTTTGGAACGGTGTAGCCTTAAATTCTCCCATGAACGGTCAAGTAGATTTTTCCCTTTACCCTACTGCCTTTTTTGATAATGTTGAACTTAATTATGGAGCTAGCGGTTTAATTGACGGAAACGGAGCTTTAGGCGGTAGTGTCAATATCATCAATCAATTACCTGAATTTAATAACAAGAGAGAAATTGGAGCCAACTATCAATTTAGTTGGGGGAGTTTTAACAAACAAACACACCAAGCTAAAATTAATTACCTCACAAAAAATAATTGGTTTACCGAAACTACTATTTTTCACGCTTCAGCAGATAACAATTTTACCTACTCCAATTTTTCTAAAAAAGAAGCACCGAAAGAAACATTACCTAATGCAGATTTAAAACAATATGGCATTCAACAGTCTATTTATAAAAAACTGAAAAACAATACTTTTGGAGCAAGATTTTGGTATTTCAATAGCGATAGAAACTTACCTCCCACTATGTTGGTTAGTAAAAATGACGAAAACCAAAAAGACGAAGCTTACAGGGCCTTGATTTTTCTAAAAGGTTTTACCAATAAATTTTCCTATAATTTTACTTCGGCAATTATTCAGGAGGAATTAATTTATGAAAATCGACTGATTGATACTTATTCAAAAAACAAATCTTTACTAATTGATAATCATTTAGATATTAAATATTACTTGAACAAATATTTCAACTTAATTAGCAAATCAAATATTCGGTTGGAGAAAGCTTTGGCTGATGATTATTCTAAAAATCCACAGCGATTTAATAACAGTTTTTTATTAGGTGTCTCAGGTAATTATCGAGGATTTTTATGGACAGCTTTTAATAGAATGACCTTTGTAGATGATCATCAACATTTTGTAGCACCATCTTTTTCGCTTGCCTATCATTTACCTAAATTAGAAGAAATTACACTTAAAGCAGCTGCCGGAATAAATTACAACTACCCTACTTTTAACGATTTATATTGGTCTCCCGGAGGAAATTTAGATTTAATACCTGAGAAAGCCAATATGATGGAAGCAGGTATTAAATATGAAAAAACCTTTAATAAAGTTCACATAATTACAGAACAAACAGCATTTTTTTCACGTGTAGATAATTGGATTATTTGGCAACCGACATTCGGTACTATTTGGCAACCAACCAACTTAAAGAAAGTAGAAAATAAAGGGTGGGAAAATACCCTAAATATCAGTTATCATAAAGATAAAATAACGCTGTCAGCTAAAGCCAACTATGCTTATACCATTTCCAAAAACATTGAATTACCTGAAAATCAATCAAACGCACTTGGCAAACAATTGATTTATGTCCCTCAAAACAAGTTTAATTTATCGGGCGAAATAACTTATAAAAAATCAAGCGTGGGTTATGGTTGGCATTATACCGGAATTAGATTTATTTCTACCGACAATAATTGGTATTTACCTGCTAACTATGTATCTAATTTATACTTTAGTCAACAAATTTCGGTAAAAGAAACAGACTTGAATTTACGATTTCAAGTATTGAATTTGTTTAATCAAACCTACCAATCAATTGCTTGGAGACCAATGCCACTAAGAAATTATTTATTAACCTTATCTATTAAATTAAAATAAGTAATGCAAAAAATTATATTCATATTACTAGCTTTTGCTTTCTTATTGGTTGGTTGTCAAAAAGAAGAATTTGGTCCTCAGTGCAAAAATTGTGATGATATTCCGCTAACCGCATCATCTTCCAACGATGTGATAATTATTAATGAAGGAAATTTTGGTTTTGGAAATGCTGAAATATCACTATACTCTCCCATTAATCAATCCGTTAGCAACTCCATTTTTCAGCAAGCCAATGGACATCCCTTAGGTGATGTAGCTCAATCGGTAAAGTATTTCGATAACAAAATATATGTAGTGGTCAATAATTCAGGAAAAGTAGAAGTTTTAAATTCCTCTACATTTCAATCTGTAGCAACCATAACAGGTTTTGATTCCCCCAGAGAAATACTTTTTATTAATGAAGACGAAGCTTATGTTAGCAATTTGTTTTCTAATAAAATAGACGTAATCAATCTCCAAACAAATACTATTAGCAATAGCATCGTTACTTCATCCAACTGGACTGAAAAAATGTTGCTTATGAGCGATACCGCTTATGTTTGCGATGTTTCTAACAACCAACTTTTATTAATTGATATCCAAACACACCAAATTAAAAGAACAATACCTTTAGGAATTCAACCGAACAGCATGGTAATCGATAAAAATAATCATTTATGGATTTTATGTGATGGAGGATTTAATGAGGATTATGCTAAATTAATTCAATTTCAACCCAATACAGGTCAAATTATTAATACATTTATCTTTTCTGATATAAATGCCTCTCCCAGTGATTTGGTAATTGATAATTACGGAGAAAACCTATATTTCATTAATCAACATATTTATAAAATGAACATTACTAGTCAACAACTTCCAACAGTTTTTTGGCTTTCCAATAATGGAGCAGTTTTTTATTCAATGGGTATTCACCCTCAAACGAATGAACTATTCATTAGTGATGCTAAAGATTTTGTACAAAACAGTAGTGTGTCAATATTTAACGAAAACGCTCAGTTTATCAATACTTTTGATGTTGGAATAAATGCCGGTGATTTCGTTTTTCTACCTTAACGTTTGCTATAAACATCTCATTATTAACATAGTTTATCAACAATTGTTGAAAAGTCAAAAGTAATTTCTACAACTACCAGTAAATTTTAATAGTAATTTAGAGACCAAATTTATCAAAACTAAACACCTAAAAACTATGAAAACAAGCGTACTTTTTAAAAGTTTAATAGCTTTATTGATTATTATTTTAACCAATACTGCTTTTTCACAAAAAGTCTATGACAATTATTTAGACGGTCATATTTGGTTTAAGATTAAACACACAGAAGAACAATTCATGATGCGTACAGCATCAAGGGATAAGAATTTTAAAGATGCTTACTCTGATGAAAACATTAAGCTTTCTACTTTCCCTAAGTTACGAAGTGTTTTTGCAGGACATACTGTAACAAGACTATCTAGACCCTTTCCTCTTGCACATTCATCCCCAGAATTATTAAATACTTATTTAATAGAGTTTAATGATATTGAAAACGTAGAAGCCTTTATCAATGAATTAGAAGCTAGTGGAGTAGTAGATTATGCTGAAAAAGTACCATTAAACAAAACTACCTATACTCCTAACGATCAATACCATAACTCCAGTAATATGTGGGGGTTATTCCAAATACAAGCTGAACAAGCTTGGAATATAAGTACCGGAAATGCGAATATTTTAGTGGCTACTGTTGACAATGCCGTTCAAATTACTCATCCCGATTTAGTAAATCAAATTTGGACAAATCCGGGAGAGATTGCTAATAACGGTGTTGATGATGACGGTAATGGTTACGTAGATGATGTAAATGGTTTTGATGTTGGAGATAATGACAACAATCCTAACCCTCCAACTAGTTCATGGTCACACGGAACTCACGTAGCAGGTACTACCGGTGCTGAAACCGATAATAATATTGGTGTTTCTTCTATTGGCTTTGGAATTTCAATATTACCAGTGAAAGCAACTGCTAATAGTTATGGTTCTAATTCTGTATCAAATGGATATGATGGAATATATTATGCCGCTGTAGCCGGAGCAGATGTAATCAACTGCTCTTGGGGAGGTACCGGTTATTCTGCAACAGGTCAAAACGTGGTTAATTTTGCTTGGAATAATGGATCCATTGTAGTAGCAGCAGCAGGAAATGATAATGTTAACAATGACAATACCGCTCATTACCCTTCCAATTATAACAATGTCATCTCTGTTGCTTCTTCCACCACCGGAGATGCTAAATCAAGCTTTTCAAATTATGGTACAACAGTAGATATTACTGCTCCGGGGAGCAATATTACCAGTACTGTACCTAACAATGCTTATTCTTATATGAGTGGTACATCTATGGCCTCTCCTATGGTTTCAGGCTTATTAGGTTTAATGAAATCATTAAATCCTTCTATGCCAAATCAAGATTTAATCAACTGTTTGTATTCTAGTGCAGATAATATAAATGCAGCAAACCCTAGTTATGTTGGTTTATTAGGGGCAGGAAGAATAAACGCTTTACAGGCTCTACA
>DATGOR010000188.1:0-13682 GCA_035305805.1 Vicingaceae bacterium
GCGCCAGCTGCATTGCAGAGTAGCTACGTTCGGATTGGATAAGCACTGAAAGCATATAAGTGCGAAGCCAACCTCAAGATGAGATTTCCCTTAAGGGTCGTTGAAGATGACAACGTTGATAGGTTGCAGATGTAAAGGCAGCAATGTCAAAGTCGAGCAATAGTAATTACCCTAGCGCTTTTATGCTGTTGAATTTAACTTTTCTGTAATTTCTTTCTTTGATTGTCATATATGATTAAATCTAAAAAAGGGATTAATTATATATAAAAATATTGATGATTTATGGTGACTATAGCAGTGGGGTTCACCTCTTCCCATTCCGAACAGAGAAGTTAAGCCCACTAGCGCAGATGGTACTGGGGTAATACCCGGAAGAGTATGTCGTTGCCATTCTTTTAAAACCCTTAACCTCTCGGTTAAGGGTTTTTTTGTTTTATATTTGTAGCTTAAATTATGAGCAAATTTTGTAGAATATATACACTTACCTTTTTATTTAATATTCCATTATTTCTTTTTGGTCAGTTAAATGATACTTTTATAGCCAGTAATCAAATTTATGATTCTATTATTCATACAGAAAAAAACGATGTAGCTTCAATTTTTTATAAGCATAGAAATGATGTGTTGATAAATAATCTTGGGGCTTATGGCACATCATTTTATTATCCTACACCTGATGGGATTTTTACAGATAAATTCACATCTAAAAAAAAATATAACAGTTTAATTAATTTACAAGGTGTAAAACCTTTAACCAGGATAACATATATAAACGCAGGAAGAAGAGAACAACTTTTTTCTTTAACACATCAAAATCAGTTTGGAAAAGGGTTGAATTTTTTTCTAGATATTGATAAAATTAGTTCTCCCGGAACTTTTATTAATCAGGAAGTTGGTATAAGTGACTTTTTTACTGAATTAAGTTATAAAAACAAGTCGGGTAGCTATTTTGGACAATTATCGATAAGTTATTTTAGAAAAAAACAACAAGAAAACGGTGGGTTATTTAGTCAAAAACAATATGAACAAAATTTGTTTGAAGATCCATTAAGTGTAAATGTGAATTTAACTAACTCCAATTCACAATTCACAAATTATACCTATCAAATCTATCAACACTTACGAATTTCTAAGCTAAACAAAAATGAAGTCTATACAGCTTTAAGCAATAAATACGAAATAAATGAACGTTTTTTTAATGATAATGATGTGCTTTCCTCTATTTATAACACAGTACGATTGGATTCATTGTTTTGGATGGATTCCATTTCATTTTCCAAATTTGAAAATACTGCCTATTTAGGAATGAAGAACAAAAGATTTAATATTAGTTTTTTTGGCGAGCATGCTTATAACACTTATTACCAGACATCAGGTATAGATACAAATTTTAATGATGTTTTTGCAGGTGGTAAATTAATTTTTAATGGGAAAAGAATATGTTTTTCTACAGATGGGAAATATGGTTTAGTGGGTTATAGACAAAATGATTGGAGAATTAATTCTTCTTTAAAGGTTGACTTTTCTAAAAAAGTAAGTCTTAATATTGATGCATTTAGTCATTTTTTAGAACCAGATTTAAAGTATGTTAGATATAGTTCTAACCATTTTTATTGGAAAAATTATTCATTAGATAAACAGCTCACAAGTGGTGTTTATGCCGGATTATTTTTAGATAAATATCGATTAAGTTTCTTAGCAAAAAGTAGAATAGTAAGTAATTACATTTATTTTGATGAACAAATTAATATAAATCAGCATCAGCAGACATCGTTTTTGAATAGTTTTAGTGTTACAAAAGAAATTTCGTGGAAAAAATTTCATTTTAGAACGGCATTGATATATCAAACAACGTCAGATGCATATTTGTTTCCATTACCTGATTTTATCGGTAGGCAGTTGGTTTATTTTCAGTCTTATGCTTTTAAAAAAGCGGTTAAAATTCAGTTAGGTTTTAACGTATCGTTTACAACAAAATATTATGGGTATGCATATATGCCCGAGATTGGGGAGTTTTACATCCAGAAAAGACAACAATTAGGAGAATATCCATTTTTAGATGTATTTTTAAATATGCGAGTAAAAAGGGCTCAAGTTTTTTTAAAGTATGAGCATTTGAATACTTTTTGGACAGAAGATAAATTTTATGCTACAGCAAATTATCCTGCTATGAGTAAATCTTTAAAAATTGGAATTGTTTGGAATTTAGTGGATTAAAAGAAAATATTTTTATGAAATTCAATAATATTATATTTTTTTTATTTCTTTCATTGTCACTTGATGTCTTTTCACAATCTTTTCATGTAAATAGTTTGTTTAGTCCGGGATTAACCATGGGTATTGATTATCCAATGGTTGCGAAAGTAAACGATAGTGTGGATTTTCAGATGACAAAATATAAAGTTCAATTTGTTAAGCCATTAAAAACTAAATTAGGAGTATCGCTAAAGAATTTTGATTTTAAAAAAGCCGATGCTAAAGCAAGTCAGATTTTTTTAGCAACCAAATTTAGCGTAGCTCAACCTGAATTAACTCACACTAAGTTAGAACATATTTACAAGGGTGAAATTGAATTTACTGCTATCACGGCTAGTGTAAGAAATGGCATTTGGGTCTATTCAGCTAATGTATATGCAGAAGAATCATCTGAATCTATATCAAAACATTTTACCCCCAATTTAAGAACTTATATAGCGTATGTAAATATTAGGAATTTGCGAATGATACATTTTTATGGGGCTTCACTTGTTGTAAATCAGGGGAGAATTGTACCACTCCCTTTGTTTGGTTTTAGAGCAAAACTCAATTCAAAATTTAAAACGGAGGTAATTTTTCCCGTTCATATTAAATTTAATTATGATGCAACTGCTAAATCAAGTTTTGATTTAGCAGGATATTTTAGTGGTATAAATACTATTTACAGAGAGGGCTCAGCCTTTAAGAATAATGATAATTCCATTAATTTCAGAGAATTAAAAACTTATTTAGCATATAATCTTAAACTATCTAAGCATTATAAACTTAAATTTGAAACAGGATATTCATTCTTGAGAGCACTGCATGGTATTTCTACCGATTACAATGAAACAGTCAACCCGAGTATGTATTACAGTTTTTCGTTTAATTATAATTTTGGACACTCAGTATTTGGAAATTTTGTTGGCGGAACACAATAAAATTTAGTAAATTGCTAGTTTTAAAACTTCTACTTATGAAACATACGATTTTTATTTTTTTGATGATTTTTTCAGTTAACATTTATGCACAAGCTGAAGACGAAAATTTTTATTTGAACGATAGTAAAATGACTTGGCAAAAAGCCTATGTTACCAGTAAGTCTCAACAAGAAATTTTTGCTTATTTTGAAAAATCAAAGATTTTTAAGAAAATAATTATAGAGAATAATCAATTAATAGGAGAATTGGAACCTCATGCAACAGACCCAAAAAAGACTGGAGTTGCTGCAGTACCGGCAGTAGTTAACAAAAATGATTTCTCAGGCAAAGTGATTATTCAATATCGGCCAAAGGAAAAGGATTATTTGGTAAGCATGACTGAAATGGTGTTGATTGGAAGAGGCGATTATTTGCCTAAAAATGAAGAGCAACCTTTTGAAGAACATTATTTAAAGAAAGGAGAAAGTGAATATCGTCCTTTTTTTGTGAAATTAGTAAAAGAGGTTTATAATACTACATTTACCGAAATTTTTGATATGAAAAAGTAATGGAAGCAATTTCAGCAATTATTTTAGCGGGAGGGAAAAGCAGCCGAATGGGGCAAGATAAAGGATTAATGTTGCTAGATGGAAAACCAATGATTCAACATGTTGTAGATACTGTAAAACCTATTGTTAGTGAAATAATTATAGTTGCCAATAACACATCATATCAATCATTTGGCAACAAGTTTTATGTAGATGAAGTTAAAAATTCGGGACCTTTAGCTGGGTTATGTGTTGGGTTAAAACATTCCGAAACGCATCTCAATATAGTTTTAAGTTGCGATGTTCCTTATGTAACAACAGAAATGTTGGAAGTTTTAATAAAAGAGTTTTCTCAACAAACAGATGTAGTATTATTTGAAAAACAAGAGGAGCTACACCCTTTGATTGCTTTGTATTCCAAAACATGTTTACCCTTACTTCAATCATTTTTGAAAGAGAATGAATTGAAATTAAAATATGTGCTAAATCATTTAAACATCAATAAAATTGATGGAACTTCGTATGCTGAAAAGTGTTTTAAAAATATTAATACACCAAAAGATTTTTTATGATAAAGCTTAAAATAATATATTTTGGAATGATTGCTGAAGCTACCGGATTACAACAAGAAGAATTAATTTTTTCTGAGAACTTGTTGGAAATGTTGGATAGAGCACTCCAAAAAAAATATCCGCAGATAGCTACTTTGAATTATCAATTTGCAGTTAATAAGAACATAGAAAGAGAAGATTTTAAATTAACCGATGGCGATGAAATAGCCTTGCTTCCTCCATTTGCCGGAGGATAAAAAACTCCATCAAAAAAGCTGCCTAAAAAGCAGCTTTAAATTTTAAGGGTGGAAGATGGGACTCGAATCCCGCAACATTAGAAATTTTCAATTTCGTTAATGTTGCGAGGATGCTCGAAAAATAAAGAAATTGGAAATTTCTATTTTTCGGCACCCACGACCTCAATCCAAAGTTCAATACGTTTGCGGGATTTAAAGTTTTTAATTCTTCTTTCTTCATTCATAGCTTGTTTTCTGGTTGGGAAACCTTTAAAAGCTTTTAAGATCCATGGAGTGCCTTTACGCGTGTATTTTTCTAAACCTTTATTATGCCTAATAAGTCTATTATTCACATTATTAGTTTGCCCAACATAATATTTGTCGAGAGAACTAGAATAAATTATGTAAACAAAAAACTCCATAAAAAAAGCTGCCTAAAAAGCAGCTTTAAATTTTAAGGGTGGAAGATGGGACTCGAACCCACGACCTCCTGAACCACAATCAGGCGTTCTAACCAACTGAACTACAACCACCGTTTTGAGGGTGCAAATATACTTTTTTTATTAAAACAAAATCAATTCGATTTTATTTTTTAATTTATAGTTCAATTCTTTTATTTAGAAGTGTTTTAAGTAACTTTGTAAGAAGCATGAGCAAGGAAAAAAATATCACTTTAAATGTAGAAGGAATGACCTGTGCAAATTGTGCATTAGGTATTAAAAAACAATTGGTTAAAGAAGGTTTGGAAGATGTTAATGTCAGCTTTTCTACAGGTGAAGTAGTCTTTAAAAACCACCATCAGCTGAACTTACAACAAGTTAAAGACAGCATCAATAAATTAGGATATACAGTAGTTGATATCCCCGAAAATAGTAAAGGTTGGTCGGCTATTGAAAAGAAATTTTACATCAGTTTAATTTTTACCATTCCTCTTTTCTTACACATGTTTCTGCCTCACGATAATATTTTAAACAACAGTTGGGTGCAACTGGCATTATGTACACCTGTTTTTTTGATTGGATTGTTTCATTTTGGAAAAAGTGCTTGGGGGTCTTTAAAGTCAGGTGTCCCTAATATGGATGTGCTGATAACGATTGGGTCAAGTGCGGCATTTATTTATAGTCTTATTGGAGCTTGGCTTTATTACGGCACTCACGAAGCCCATAATTACTTATTTTTTGAAACTGCTGCAACCATCATAACATTGGTGCTACTCGGTAATTTGTTAGAACACCGTTCTGTAAACCAAACTACTACAGCCATTAAAGAATTAACACAAATTCAAAAAAGTGAAGCAAAAAAAATAATGTCTGATGGAAGCATCCAAACAGTTACTTATGACGAATTAAAACCAGGCGATATTATCCAAGTTAACAATGGAGACAGAGTTGCTGTTGATGGTGAAATAATTACAGGAAGTGCCATACTAGATGAATCCATGATTTCCGGAGAAAGTACTCCTGTAGAGAAAGAAAAAGGAGAGAAGGTAATAGGGGGAACTATTTTGATGGATGGAACTATTCAATTTAAAGCAGAAAAAGTAGGGGGTGATACCGTGCTTTCAAAAATTATTGAAATGGTAAAAAGTGCACAGCGAGATCAACCAAATATTCAGCGATTGGGAGATAGGATAAGTGCCATTTTTGTTCCGGCAGTATTAATTATAGCAGCACTTACTTTTGTTGTAGCTTATTTTGGTTTTGATGTTAGTTTGCAACAATCACTTATGCAAAGTATTGCCGTTTTAGTAATTTCTTGCCCTTGTGCTATGGGATTGGCAACCCCAACAGCTGTTATGGTGGGAATTGGAAGAGCTGCCAAGAAAGGAATATTAGTAAAAGGAGGAAGCACGCTAGAACAATTTGCTAATGCAAAACAAATTGTTTTTGATAAAACAGGAACGTTAACAACCGGTAAGTTTGTTATTAAAAAAACAAAACTATATGCTCCTATAGAAGAACAAGAACTTAAAGACATACTTTATAATATAGAGCAACATTCCTCTCACCCAATAGCACAATCCATTGTAACCTATTTGGCAGCCGATGCCCGAAAAATGGATTTTACAGCTATTAAAGAAGTAAAAGGAGTTGGTTTAGAAGCTAAAAACAATCAAGGTGATTTCTTTCAAGTAGGTTCTTATAGAATAGATGAATCACAAACTAAAGATAAAAACCATTCCATTTTTGTTTTTAAAAACCATCAAATTATTGCAGGAATTGACATAGAAGATGAATTAAAACAACATGTACCTGAAACAATAGCATTGCTTAATCAACAAGGAATTAATACCATTTTATTGAGTGGTGATACCCAACAAAAATGTAAAGATATTGCCAGTAAGGTTAATATAAAAATTGTTTATAGTGAGCAATTGCCTGATCAAAAACTAGCAAAAATTGAGGAGTTAGAAAAAGAAGGTACAACTGTTATGGTAGGAGATGGGATAAACGATGCTCCGGCTCTTACCAAAGCGTCCGTAGGTATTTCTATGAGTAAAGCCACTCAAGTAGCCGTTACTAGTGCAAAAATAGTTTTGCTAAACGATAAGGATTTATCTCAAGTTTATGAATCTTATTTAATTAGTAAGCACACACTGATTACGATAAAGCAAAATTTGTTTTGGGCATTCTTTTACAATGTGTTAGCTATTCCAATTGCAGCATTTGGGTATTTAAGTCCTATGGTAGCTGCCTTAGCAATGGCTTTTTCTGACGTTATCGTAGTAGGAAATTCCATCCGGTTAAAAACAAAAAAATTAAAATAGTAATTTTAAAAATATATTTTATTGCTAATGAAAGCAATATGTTACAAGCTGTCATTAAAATAAAAAATCAATAAATTATTTTCAGGTAATGCTTGTTTAAATAATTATTATTTACATATATTTGCATCCGCTTTTCAAAAGCATCCTTTGGGGAGATTAGCTCAGTTGGTTCAGAGCATCTCGTTTACACCGAGGGGGTCGGGGGTTCGAATCCCTCATCTCCCACCAAAGTAAAGCCTTTCAAAAATTTTGAAAGGCTTTTTTTATTGCCAAATTTTCTCTATTATTATTTCTGATTTGATACGCTGAATACAAAGCATAAAAAAACTAATTTTGCAGCATGAGTCTAGAAAAAGAAATAGCTAAAAGAAGAACTTTTGGCATTATTAGCCATCCGGATGCAGGAAAAACTACACTTACCGAAAAATTATTGCTTTTCGGAGGAGCTATTCAAACTGCAGGAGCGGTTAAATCCAATAAAATTAAAAAATCGGCAACTTCCGATTTTATGGAGATTGAAAAGCAAAGAGGTATTTCTGTAGCCACTTCTGTAATGGCATTTAATTATAAAGACACTAAAATTAATATCTTAGATACCCCCGGACACAAAGATTTTGCTGAAGATACCTACCGAACTTTAACTGCTGTAGATAGCGTAATATTGGTGATTGACTGTGCCAATGGAGTGGAGGAGCAAACTAAAAAACTCATGGAGGTTTGCAGAATGAGAAGTACACCGGTAATTGTTTTCATTAATAAAATGGATAGAGAAGGGCAAAATCCATTTGATTTGTTAGATGAAATTGAAAACACACTGAATATAAAAGTCCGACCGTTAAGTTGGCCAATTGGAATTGGAGCTACTTTTAAAGGGGTTTATAACCTTTATGAGAAACACTTAAATTTATTCGATCCAAATAAAACTAAAATTGCCAGAGATATTGTAAACATCAAGAACTTAGATGATAGACTTTTAGATGAAAAAATTGGAACAGACGCTCCCAAACTTAGAGAAGATATAGAGTTAATAGAAGGTGTTTATGACAATTTTGATGTAGAAGCTTATCGAAGAGGGGAGCTGGCACCGGTATTTTTCGGAAGTGCGTTAAATAATTTTGGTGTACAAGAATTGTTAGACACGTTTTTAAACATTGCCCCTAGTCCTAGGAGCAGAGCCACCAATGTAAGAAAAGTAGATCCTACTGAAGCTAATTTTACGGGGTTTATTTTTAAAATTCATGCCAATTTAGACCCCAAACACCGAGATAGAATAGCATTTTTAAGAATTTGTTCGGGCGTTTTTGAACGAAATAAGTTTTATTATAATGTTGCTACGGATAAAAAACTAAGGTTTAACAATCCAACAAGTTTTATGGCTCAAGATAAAAGTGTAATTGATGAAGCTTTTCCCGGAGATGTGATTGGTTTGTACGATGCCGGAAACTTTAAAATTGGCGATACACTTACTGAAGGAGAAAAAATTGAATTTCAAGGAATACCAAGTTTTTCACCCGAAATATTTAAAGAGCTTATTAATAAAGATCCTATGAAAACCAAGCAGTTGGAGAAAGGAATTCAACAGCTTACGGATGAAGGGGTAGCACAATTATTTATTCAGCAACCGGGAAATCGAAAAATTGTTGGTACTGTGGGAGAGTTACAATTTGAAGTAATTCAATATAGGCTTAAGCATGAATATGGTGCTTCTGCCGATTTTGAACCAAAAAATTATTATAAAGCTTGTTGGTTAACTACTGATAATCAGTCGAAATTAGACGAATTTAAAATGCGCAAAAGCCAATATATTGCTGTGGACAAGGATGGTAACGATGTGTTTTTGGCTCAAAGTGCATTTTTATTGCAAAGTGCCGAAACGGATTATCCTGAAATTACGTTCCACACCACCTCAGAATTTAAAAAAGAGGCAATAGCCGGTTAGTTATGAATACACATTCAAACAAGATAATTGTTCCAATAGATTTTTCAGAGCAATCACTAATTGCACTAAAACAATCGTACAATTTAGCCAAAATCCAAGAAGCTGAAATAGTATTGCTGTATGTTTTTGAAGAATTAAATCCTGTAATGAAAGTTTTTTTTGCAGAAGTTCAAGGCTTAAAAGATGCGGTAAAGAAGAACCTAATAACCCTTAGCGAAGAAGCTGCAAAAGAAAGTGGTGTTGCGGTAACTTATAAAATTGAGAAAGGTTCAATTTACAATAAAATTGTAAAAACAGCCAAGCAGCTAAAAGCAAAAATGATTGTGATGGGAACGCAAGGAGCGGCAAAAGGAAAATTTATAGGCTCTAATGCATTAAGAGTGGTAAAAACAGCGCCTTGCCCGGTAATAACCATTAAAGGAAAAGAGCACAGAAAAGGTTGCCATAAAATTTTATTACCTCTAGACTTAACTAAAGCTACGGTTGATAAGGTGAATATTGGCATTAAATTAGCTCAACTTTTTAAGGCACAAATCAATGTCGTATCTATTATATTAAGTGATAAAAACGAAGTGCAATCGAAGTTAGAAGAACAAATTAACGAGGTAAAAAACCGCATTGAAAAAGAAAATATAACATGCGAAACGGAGTTAATATATATTGAAAAAGGAACAAAAAAGTTGGTAGATGCATTGCTAGAATATGCCACAACTATTGCTTCGGATTTAATACTTATTATGACTCAACAAGAAAATGAATTTAAAGAGTTATTTATTGGTTCAAAAGCAAGTGCCATCATTCGTAAATCCGATATTCCGGTAATGAGTGTGTTGCCACAGAAAAAATTTGATGCCCAAAAAATAATTAAATAAAATTTTATGCGAACAATTATTACCATCATACTATGTTTGTCGTCATTTTTTTTAATGGCTCAGGATACAAATTCAGTTGATGCCAACGGAAAAAAACAAGGCTATTGGGAGAAATACCATCCTACGGGTTTTCTTAGATACAAAGGGAATTTTAAAAACGATCAACCGACAGGTACGTTTTTTCATTTCTCCGATAAAGGTGATTTAACAGCTAAAATCCATCATTTTGAGGGAGAATCGTATGCTAATTTCTATTACGAAACGGGAGAATTAAAATCTACAGGAAAGTATAAAAAACAAGAAAAAGATAGCCTATGGACGTATTATAGTATTTCCGGACATAAGTTAGCCGAAGAATTTTATTTTAACGGCAAACGAGAAGGAAAATGGAAAGTATTTTATAGCAATGGGAATGTAGCAGAAGAAAAAAACTTTACCGATAATGTGGAACATGGTGATTGGAAAACCTTTTTTCCTGATGGTAAATTAAAATCTCACCATAATTACATTAAAGGAAAAATTGAAGGTGTTGGTATTTATTATTATCAAAACGGATTAAAAGAAATCTACGGGAAATACCAAAATGATGTTAGACATGGGATTTGGGTGTATTATAATGAAGATGGATCCACTAAAAAGAAAGAAGAATACAAATTTGGAAGACGTATTGATGAAAATAAAGACGATGGACTTATAAATCCGGATACATTGTTAAGAGAAAAGAAAGATTATTTAGAATTTGAAGACTTATTTAAGAAAAACTAATAATAAACTACATGAGTAAGAAAGGAAAAGTGTTGGTAGCCATGAGCGGAGGAATTGACAGTTCGGTGGCAGCCTTATTGCTTCATGAGCAAGGCTACGAAGTAATTGGAATAACCATGAAAACATGGGATTATGCCACTTCTGGAGGAAAGAGAAAAACAACCGGATGTTGTAGTCTTGATGATATAAATGATGCTAGAATGTTGGCTGTAGAAAATGGTTTTCATCACATCATATTAGATATCCGCAAAGAATTTGGTGATTTCATTATTGATAATTTTGTAGATGAATACCTTGCCGGAAGAACACCCAACCCTTGTGTTTTATGTAATACACACATCAAGTGGGATGCATTATTAAGACGTGCCGATCAGTTGGGGTGTGAGTTTATAGCAACAGGTCATTACGCACAAATTCGTCAAGAAAATGGCAGGTATGTTATATCAAAAGGATTGGACGAAAACAAAGATCAATCTTATGTGTTGTGGGGGTTAACTCAAGAAAGTTTGGCAAGAACTATTTTTCCACTGGGAGGAATGGATAAGCCTACCATCCGTCAAATGGCATTCGACAGAGGGTATAAAGAGTTGGCAAAAAAGAACGAAAGTTTTGAAATTTGCTTTGTTCCTGATAATGATTACAGGGGTTTTTTAAAAAGACGAGTGGATGGATTGGAAGAAAAAGTAGATGGAGGCGATTTTTTAGATGTAGAAGGTAATGTAATCGGAAAACATAAAGGATATCCGTTTTATACCATTGGTCAGCGAAAAGGCTTGGAAGTTGCCTTTGGCGATCCACGTTACGTAGTAAAAATTGATGCCGAAAAGAACCAAGTAGTATTAGGAACCAAAGACGATTTAAAGAAAAAAGAAGTGATTGTTCGTATGCCTAATCTAATTAAATATAATCAATTACCAGATGAGATGGAAGTGTTGAGCAAAATTAGGTATAAAGACAAAGGTAAATTAAGCAATATTACTCCATTGGAAGATGGTAGGTTAAAAATAGAATTTTTTGAAAACGTTCAAGGGGTAGCTCCGGGACAATCTGCTGTTTTTTATGAAGGAAATGATTTAGTTGGGGGTGGATTTATCGATAATCAATAAACATTAGTTTTTTATCTTTTTGCGTAAAGAAATTTTCTGACCTTCATTGGGTTGAGTTCCCATAATCATGTTGTTTTTCTTGTAAAGTTTTTTAAGTTTTACTCCATATTGTTGAGAAATGCTTCTCATGGTATCTCCTTTTTTTACAATGTGATAATCTTCTTGAGCTTTGTTGCGTTTCGGCTGTAAGTAAAGTATTTGTCCTTCTTGCAGCACATCACTTTTGTTCAAATCATTGTAACGATAAAGTTGCCATTCGTTCATTTCAAAAGCTTTTGCAATACTGTAAAAAGTATCTCCTTTTTTTACAATAATGTGTTTGATGTTATTGTGCAATTTTACCGTGTATCTTTTCTTAGCCGAACTTGCAAGCGATACAGTAGTTTTTTTCTTTTTTAATTCTTTTGGTGGCACCTTTCCGTATTTATCGTACTCGTAAAGTTGGTGTTTTTCAATTAAATCAATAAGCAAGTCTGCATATTTTGGGTTGGTAGCATAACCGGCTTTTTTCAAACCCTTAGCCCAGCCTTTATAGTCAGTAACTTTAAGTTCAAACAAAAACGCATATCTAGAGCGTGAAGTAAGGAAATCAGAATGATCTTGAAAAGATTCGTAAACAGAATTGTACTTTCGGAAGCACTCGTTTTTCTCATCATCATCAATGTGCATGGTTTTTCCTTTCCATCCCGAATGACATTTAATTCCAAAATGATTATTAGCATACATAGCAAGAGGGCTGTTTCCATCGCCCGATTCTAAAATTCCTTGTGCTAAGGTAATGCTGGCAGGAACTCCCGAACGGTGCATTTCTCTGATAGCATCATCCTTGTAAGTAGAAATATACTCCGAGCGTGTGATTCTCTTTTCAGCAGGTTGAGCAAAAGCCCCAACACTTGAAAGCAAAACTATAATCAATATTGTTTTCAAAAACTTCATTCATGCAAAATTAACCTCATAACAGCAAGGTATCTCCTCTTTTTTACGAAAATATTAACAGTTGGTTTTTGATTACTAATACTTCAAATGAATATTAGTAAACCCTTTGTTTCCTTGCAAACCACCAGTATGGACAGCCACAATTTTTTTGCCATTAAATTTTGATGACGTTTTGGCAAGATGCAAAATCCCATAAAGCATTTTTCCGGTATAAATTAAATCTAGCGGGATGCTTTGTTTTTGATAAAAATCATTCACAAAGTCAATTAATTCAGTATTAGTTTTTGCGTAGCCCCCAAAATGATAATCAGTAATTAAACTCCATTTTGAAGAATTTATTTTTATATCAAACTGTAGCTGATAGTCTGCCAATAGTTGTTGAATGTCATTTTTTAGAAATTCTCCACCTTTTAAAGCAGGAAAACCGATTATTTCTTTTGTTTCATTTGCAGCAGCAATAATTCCTGTAATGGTTCCTCCCGTTCCACAAGCACAACAAATAACATCGTAATCTATATCAATGTTTTTAATGATTTCCGTACATCCTTTTACTGCAAAAGCGTTAGAGCCTCCTTCCGGAATTAGATAAAAGTCTCCAAATTCAGCTTTCATTTCTTGTAAAAATGAAGTGTTATATTTTTCTTCTTTATATAAACTTCTTGAAATATATTTTAACTGCATCCCATTTTCTACCGCAAGTTGCAAAGTTGGGTTTAAAGGCAGGTGTTCTTCTCCTCTAATGATGCCAATAGTTTTAAATCCAAATTGCTTTCCTGCAGCAGCTGTTGCTGCAATGTGGTTAGAGTA
>DATGOR010000189.1:0-5464 GCA_035305805.1 Vicingaceae bacterium
AGAAGGCAGAGATACTGTTCAGGCGAACCTTGAGCTAGGTTTTAAAGCAGATCAAAGAGATTACGGCATTGGAGCTCAAATCCTTAGAGATTTAGGGGTTTCTAAAATGCGATTGATGAGTAATAACCCTAAAAAACGCACTGGATTACTTGGTTACGGCCTAGAAATAGTTGAAAATGTGGCTTTGGAAATAAAATCTAATGCTCACAACAAGCTATACTTAAAAACTAAAAAAGAGAAAATGGGACACCAACTTAATTTGGAACCGTAGTTTTTTTTTGAATTTAGAAACTGGAGACTATAAATTAATTTATTGCTTAAGTTAATTACAACAATTACAACAAAGCTTCAATAATTTTTTCTACAGAGTATCCATCAGCTTCTGCTTTGTAATTCCTTACAATTCGGTGTCTTAAAATTGGAGCTGCAACTGCTTGTACATCTTCAATATCCGGTGAATATTTGCCGTTTATTGCTGCATGACATTTTGCTCCTACTATTAAATATTGAGATGCTCTTGGACCTGCTCCCCAACTTAAGTAATCGTTAACAATAGCAGGGGCATGTTCATTACCTGCTCTTGTGCTTGATGCTAATTTTACAGCGTACTCCAATACATTATCAGCAACCGGCAGTTTTCTGATTAAATTCTGAAAGGTAATAATTTCTTCTGCCGACATAATTTTTTTTAATTCAACAGAAGTATCGGTAGTGGTAGATTTCACAATTGCCAATTCTTCTTCGTATTTGGGGTAATCTACCCAAATATTAAACATGAAACGGTCTAGTTGAGCCTCGGGAAGCGGATAAGTACCTTCTTGTTCGATAGGGTTTTGTGTAGCTAGTACAAAAAACGGATTGTCTAACTTGTAATGATGTCCGGCAGCAGTAACCGTTTTTTCCTGCATAGCTTCCAACAATGCAGATTGTGTTTTAGGGGGTGTTCGGTTTATCTCATCTGCCAAAATAATGTTGGCAAACAATGGTCCTTTAATAAACTTAAAGTTTTTATTTTCATCCAACACTTCAGAACCAATAATATCTGAAGGCATTAAATCGGGGGTAAATTGAATACGATTAAAGCTCAAACCCAATGTTTGTGCTATGGTATTAATTAATAAGGTTTTTGCTAATCCGGGAACACCAACCAACAAACAATGACCTTTACTAAAAATCGAAATCAACACGCTTTTAATTACTTCATCTTGCCCAACAATTACTTTTCCTATCTCTTGTTTTAATAATCCGTATTGCTGAACAAAATGTTGTATTGCTTCAACTTCTGATGGATGGTGATTTTCTGACATATTCATTTAGTTATTAGTTGGAAAAATTCTTTTTAGTTTTTTACCCAAGGGTTCTCAAAGTTACATTTTTTATAATCATCGCTGATATGAATGTAGGTATCATCTAATTTATTTTTGATCCAACCCATTGTTTTTTCGTTCTCTTTGGCGGTAAGTGCCGCTTGATAAATTTTAGCATAATCTGTTTCCAAAGATGCTTTATGTGGCTCGGTTTTACTCAATAATTTAACGATTCTATATCCTTTTTTTCCATCTGGAGATTGTGCCGGTACAGGTTTAGATATTTCTCCTTCTTTCAATTTTTCTAAGGTATAGTAAACTTGTGGTTCTACTTCATCTAAATTAAAATAAGCGGTTCCGGTTTGCGGATTAACCACTACTCCATCACTTTTTGCAGATGCTTCATCGTCTGAATATTTTAGTGCATATTCGCCAAAAGTTAATGTATCGTTAGGAATAGCATTATACAAACTATCGGCAAGTTGTTTAGTCTTTCTTACCTCCTCTTCACTTACCTTTACTTTTATTAAAATATGACGTGTATTAACTTTTTGCCCCCTACGTTCAATTAATTGAATGATATGAAACCCAAATTTAGATTTAACCACGGGAGAAACAGCGGTATTCTTCAATTTAAATGCCATCGATGAATATTCGGGAACTAACTCTGCTCTTCCTAGAAAACCTATTTCACCTCCATTTTTAGCCGAACCTTCATCTTCAGAATACAAAATAGCCAGTGTAGCAAAATCTTCTCCTTTAATAATTCTTTCTCTAATGCCCTCAATTCGCTCTTTGGCGGCATTTATTTCTTCTTCACTTTCATCAGCATACATTAATATTTGGGCATAACTTACCTCCGATTCTATGATAGGAATACTGTCTTCAGGTATTTTCTTAAAAAAAGCTTTTACCTCTTTTGGGGTAATGGTAGTTCCTGCACCAATTTTTCCTTGCATTCGCTGGCTCACCATTTGCTCTTTTATTGTTGTTCTAAATTCTTCTTTAATCTCTTTAATGGATTTTTTATAATACTGTTCTAACTTTCTTTCTGAACCAATTTGAGCAATAAAATAACTCAACCTTCTATCTATTTCCATTTCAACTTCTTCATCGCTTACTACCACGCTATCTAACTTTGCTTGGTGTAGGAGCAATTTTTGAAAAAGCAATTCTTCCATCAATTCGCACTTATTATTTTCATCTACAATAACGCCTTGCGAACGTAAAGAGGCAATTTGTCCCTCTAATGAGGAATGTAATAACATTTCACTACCAACAACAGCAATGGTTTTGTCAATAACTTTCCCATCGTTTTGTGCTTTAATTTGTACAGAAATTAATAACAGTAAGATAGGAAATAGGTATAAAGGATTATTCCTCGTCTTTTTTTGCATAAATTTTTACTTTTTTGGAAGATATGGCTTGCTGGTAAAGATCATTTTTTAGTTTTCGAAGCAAGTTTAACTTTCTTTTATTAATAATAATGTTTTTAATATTTTCTTTCTCAAATTCCAATGGAGCTAAATCTCCTTTCCTTAAAATCTCATCTACTTTTACAAAGTAATGGGCTAACGAATCCTCCATTAAAATATTACTTTTTGCATCTACTACTTTTTCTTTTTCATGCAATGGAAACTCTTTTTTTAAATCGTCAACGGTAATCCATTGTTCTGTATTGAAATAAAATTTTTCGGCATATTGGTGTGCGTAATCTCTTACTTCCTTGATGTCTTTTTCTTTAGTAGAAGTAAAAATCTTTTTCAATCGAGGAATTTTTGGTGCATTTGCAGGTACTTTTATAAATTGTGCCCTAACAATATCATTGGTTAACACAAAATTCTCAGGATGATTATCAAAGTAGGCTTTTATTTCTGCATCTGTAACAGAGGTATCTAGTTTTTGTTTGATTAATTCTTTTTCATAAGTGTAAATAAGTAAGGTAGTTCTGTAATCTTCCAACTGTTTTTTAAAATCTTGTTGGTTTTGATCTAAGTTTAATTCTGCTTTTTGAAGTACTAACTTTTCTTTAATCCAATTCTCTATAAAATTATTTACAATGATAGCACTATCTTCAGCAGAAATCCCTTTTAGCACCAAGTTATCCAACTCTTTTTGATACAATTTATACTCACCCACTTCTACTGCCACATTTTCATCCGGAGTAGATTTTTGAAAAAAATCACACGAAGATAAAACGGTAACTACTATCAATATCAGTATTATAGGTGCTTTCATTTTTATATTTTACAGTTGACCATTCAACACGTCTTACTTTATTTTTGAAAGCACATCCTCATGTATTTTTACAGGATATTTCTTTTTTAATGCTTCTAACCATTCTTTTTCCAATTGATTTTGATAATCAGAAGTTACCAAGCCTCTTATCTCATCCAACGCTTTAGGTTGTGGAGGTAATACTTCATTTACTTCTACCAATACCACTTCATTTTCGGTAGTAACTTTTGAAGTAACTCCTTTTTCCCATTTTGCCATGGCCACCAACTCATTTTGCTCTTTGGTAAAAATTCCATTTTCTATGGTAAGGTCTAACTGGCTTTTTACATTTATTTTTTTAGTGATATCTTCATCCGTATAACCTTTTTTAGCCTTTGCTTTAATCAATTTTTGAACTTTTTTAGCCACTTTATCATTGGTGCATTTGTAAATGGTAACATCAACTCTTTCATCCCACATGTACTTATTTTTGTTGGCTTGATAAAAAGCTTCTAATCCAACGGAGTCTTTTATTGCTTTTCCCCAAACTTTCTCATCGGTAATATTGAACAATAAAATACCATCTCTATATTCTTGTAACAACATTCTGAACTCAGGATTTACTTTAGGCAATCTTAAATTCTTAAAACGTAAAGTCATTTCTTCTACAACCGTATTGTATAGTTTATTGATGTAAGGTTTTAACTCAAAATTATCAGTAGGTTCATTTCTTTTTAAATGGTTTTCTAAACGTTTTGCAAACGCTTTTTGATTGTATTCAAATTTTTCACCGTCTGTTGGGTAAAATCCAAATAAGGTTTTATCCAATTTTTTTACATCTTCTGCTTTCCACTCTTTACCTTTTATTTTTTTCAAATCCAACTTATAAAAATCTTGTAAGGCTTTAGGATACTCTTTAAAGTTGTTTTCTTTTTTCATGTTATTTATCACAATTTCCTGACTTTTATTGGAACGTGAATCTCTGGCAACTTTTGACTTTAATGTAGGATAAACTTCTTCAAAATCTCCAATAGGTTTTAGTTCAATTCTTTTAATGATGTGCCAACCGAAATCCGTTAATACAGGTGCTGAAATATCACCATCATTTTCTAGAGCAAAAGCTGCGTTTTCAAATTCTTCCACCATTCTACCCGATCCAAAAGGAGGTAATTCTCCACCTCTTTTAGCAGATTCTTTGTCTTCCGAATATTGTCTTGCCAATGAGAAGAAATCGCCTCCTTCTTTAATTTTGTTTAAAATTTCATCAATTTTTTGTTTTTTGTTTTGTATTTCCTCTTCTCCGTCATTTTTGTTTACCCTAATCATAATATGGGCTGCTTTCATGGTTCCCCTGGCAGGTCTTTTATCGTTTACTTTTAAAATATGATACCCAAAGCTAGTACGTACAGGCATAGAAATTTTCCCTACTTCTGTATTATAGGCTGCCGATTCAAAAGGATAAACCATTTGAAAAACAGTAAAATAACCTAAATTCCCCTTGTTCTTAACAGCAGATGGGTCTTCTGAAGTTTCTGCTGCTACTTTTTCAAAATCTTCCCCATTAATGATGCGTTTTCTTATTTTAAGTATTTTGTTGTAAGCTGCTAAAGTGTCTTTAGGTTCTGCTTCTTGCGAAACTTTTACCAAAATATGAGAAGCATTTACATCTGATTTCATTCTTTCATACGCTTCTTTTATTAAGCCTTCGGTAACTTCTCTATCACTCAAATATGGTTGAGCCAATTGCTTTCTGTAGCCTTCTAATTCTTGCACAAATGCAGGCAAAGTATCCATACCTAAAGCTTCAGCTTCCACTACCTTAAGTTTAAATTTAATGTATAAATCCAAATAGTCTTTCAATTCTTCAGGAGTGCTGGTTTTATTTTCATCAGCATTTTTTTTGTAGATGGCTTCAAATTCTTCCAACGTAACTTTTTTGT
>DATGOR010000190.1:0-2231 GCA_035305805.1 Vicingaceae bacterium
TTCCTTTTTCACAAGAAAATTCTAAAGACGCTCTACGACTCATCAAAGCCATCATGCATTTAGCCAAGCTAAGCGGAGCAGATCCTCTGCCTAAAGTATCAGAAAATACATTTTAAAATTAAAAAATAAAATATCATGAAACAATCATCACACTTTTCCTTGCTGTATTTTTTATAGCCGGCACACAGCACACACAGGCACAAACCAAAGAGGAAACTATTGATTGGTTGAATACACATGCTAATAGCTTAATGAAAAAGGACTATCGATGTATGCTTATTAAAAAAATTAGTAGTGATGGTGAAATCGTTATGATTACGAGTCGCTATCACGAAAATGAATATTTCATTCGTAAGCACAACCTAAAGAATGATATCTGGCTTGAAGATATTTGGTTGGGTTCAAGTGGTACTATTGCAAGTGGTACTAAGGAATATTCAGTTAATTTTAGTCCAAAAGAACCTTTTCTTTCAGAAAGCATAGGGGAATATGGAAGATGGAATTCTTGTTTTTGTTTTACTGATGAACAAAATGCTAAACGAGTTTACAATGCTTTAATACACTTAGCGAAATTATTGGGTACAAAATCTAAACCTAAAGAAAACACATTTTAACTTTTAAAACTTATTGATCATGAAACACCTCATCACGCTTTACCTTGCTCTATTTTTTATGGCAGGCATCCAAAACACACAGGCACAAACCAAAGAGGAAACCGAACAGTGGCTGAATGATTATGGAAAGAAAATAGATTTATCTTCTCAAAAATATGAAGAAAAAACTTCTTATAATTTTTCTGGTTTTGATGGAGAGTTTTTAAGTTTCAAAATTGAAACAATAGATTATGATTCAGGGAAAATATTGACAATACAAGTTCAAAAATTCAAAGTCTTACCAAAAGACATTTTATTTCAGGAAATTTCAATATTAGACAAAAACGCATTCATTTTAAAAGCTAAATCAGGAACAATCTTTCATTCATATAAAGGTGAAAGTAAACATAATAATTATCGTGCTCCCAAAATTGATGGTAAATCAGAATTCGAGCGTAAAACTGAAGATATATACTTTCAGTTTAATCATGAGGAAACAAAAGACGCTTTACGCCTTTTCAAAGCCATCATGCATTTAGCCAAGCTAAGCGGAGCAGATGAATTGCCGAAAGTAACAGAAGATACATTTTAACTCAAAAATTTAAGTATTATGAAACATATCATCACACTATGTCTTGCTGTATTTTTTATGGCAGGTGTGCAAAATGTACAGGCGCAGAGTAAAGAGGAAACCATTGCGTGGATTAAAGAAAAATTGGAAAATTCTACAGAGGGAGCTTATGGATCACAAGGTAATTTTAAAGTAAAAACAATCACAGATTGTTCCATTACATATACGTATATACAAGGGGGTAATGAATATGAAGAAACTATACCTGTTAAAAATGCAACAATTGATAATGAAAAGAAATCATTTAGTTATCCAGAAGAAATGGTTCTTAATAAAAACTTAACTAATGGCACTCAAAAATTTTATAAGGTAAGTGATTTTAAGATTGTTGAAAGAGAGGCAAACCTACGAGAACGTTTTTTAAAAGCGTTAAACCACCTTGCCACGTTTTGTGTAGAGAAAAAACAAGCATTTTAACTTTTAAAACTTAAGTATTATGAAAACAAAACTCCTTACAATCCTCTTGCTTGTCTTTTCGGCTATGGTTTGGGGGCAGGAGGTAAAGAATCTCAAAGAAAAGCATAAGGTTGATTTAAAAGGATATAATAATGATAATAAATATTTGTATCTAAATTCAAAAAAAAAAACTAAAAAGACCAATGTTATTTTTGGTAAAAATAGAGATACAATTTCTTATCAAGAAGTTAAGATTAAAAATGATTCTGACGGGAAACCTTTAGAAAGAGTTTTAAAAGACTCACTCAAAATGATAAACTTAAACTCAAATGTTAATCTAATAGTTGAAGACAATAAGGTTTATATATATCCATTTAGATATACAAGAGATACTGTTAATAATTTTTTTAAGGAGAATGATGTTTTTCTTGAATTAAAGGAACGGAAAAATTATTCTTTTAAATACCGTACTTATCAATTCGGTGTGGTTACCATTCCTGTAAAATGGTATGTGAATAGTAAATTAGGAAATATTACAACTGATATTAATGCAATGATTAGTGGTGGTTACAAATGGGGTAAAACACATATCGTAAAACTACCTCACGAAG
>DATGOR010000191.1:0-7561 GCA_035305805.1 Vicingaceae bacterium
AGTAACAGAAAATCAATCTTTTTTTATGCTTCATCAAAACGACACTATTCGTGGTCATATCTACCTCATTAATGGCATGATAAATGATAACAATACCATTAAAATTCATGGGCATTTTGATAGTGAAAAGGATGAGGAAAAGTTAATGATAGGTAAGAAAGTTTTTGTTGAAATTGAAAACAAATAAAAAAAATTGAAACCTTTTATTTGTTCAAAACGTTGAAAGTTCAAAATGCTTTTGTCGATTAATATGTCGTATTAATCTAAAAGATTTTATTTATTTGCTAATTTTGTTTAAATTTACGTTGCATTAAACTTTCATTTTGATGAAATATATATACTACATTATTATCACGGTTTTTATCTCTTCAAGCATTAGTGTTGCCGCACAGAAGTTTGAGATTCACAATGGAGATACCATCAATTACATAGATGAAAACAATCTTAAACAAGGTTTCTGGAAAATATTCGGAAGAATGAAAAAACTCCCTGATTATCAGCCTGATCAAGTGGTTGAACAAGGGGAGTATGAAAATAGCCGTAAGCAAGGTATTTGGAAAATGTTTTATCCTAACGGAAAGACTAAAAGTGAAATTGCTTATGTTAACAGCAGGCCCAACGGATATTATAAAACCTATTATGAAAATGGAGAGTTAGAAGAAGAAGGCGAATGGAAAAACAATAGAAACGTAGGTAAGTTTGTTAGAAAACATCCTAACGGAGAAGTAGCTCAAGAGTTTGAGTTTAACGAAAGTGGTAAAAGAGACGGTGAGCAAAAATACTATTATGAAGATGGCTCAATTATGATAGTGGCTCAAATTAAGGAAGGTAAAGAAGAAAAAGTTACCGAATATTACCCTGATGGCTCACTTAAAGCTGAAAAAGTTTTTGTTGATGGAAACCTAGATGTTGCTAATACAAAAGTTTACGAACCTAAAACTCCAATTAAACCAGTTGAAACTACCGAAAAAGAACCGGTGAAAGTGGTAAAAGTAAACAAAGAAGAAGTTGTAAACAAAGGTACGTTTGACGGAAACGGACAACATAAACTTTACAACAAAGACAAACAAATTTCTAAGGATGGAGTATTTAAAAACTATAGATTGATTGACGGTAAAAATTACAAATACGATGAAAATGGAATCCTTATCAGTATCGAATTGATTAAAAACGGAAGATACATCGGAGAAGCACCATTACCAAAAGAGTAAACAATTTAAAATATATTAAAAAACCCAACTTTTGCAAAAGTTGGGTTTTTTGTTTTATAGATTAGCAGTATTTTTACCAAAAAATTTTATATGTCCGAAAATACATTAAAAATATACAATAGTTTAACAGCCAAAAAAGAAGTTTTTGAACCGCTTTCGCCACCTTTTGTTGGGCTTTATGTTTGTGGCCCAACGGTATATAATGAAGTACATTTAGGAAACATCAGAACATTTATCACATTTGATGTGGTTTATCGTTACCTGCTTCATTTAGGATATAAGGTAAGGTATGTAAGAAACATCACGGATGTAGGTCATTTAGTGGACGATGCTGATGCCGGAGAAGATAAAATTGAGAAAAGAGCTCGATTAGAAAAAATTGAACCCATGGAAATCGTTCAAAAATATACCAACAATTTCCATGATGTTACCAAACTCTTTAATCTTATTTCGCCAAATATAGAGCCAACAGCTACCGGTCATATTATCGAACAAATAGAGATGATTCAAGAAATAATAAACAACGGATATGCTTACGAAGTAAATGGCTCGGTTTATTTTGATGTAAAAAAGTATGCTGAAAAATACAATTACGGAGAGCTTTCCGGAAGAAAGTTAGATGAATTGATGGAAAGTACTCGTGAAGAATTGGAAGGGGGAAGTGATAAAAAGTTTTTTGCTGATTTTGCTCTGTGGAAAAAAGCTTCCGAAAATACCATTATGAAATGGACTTCTCCGTGGGGAATTGGTGTGCCTGGCTGGCACTTAGAATGTTCGGTAATGAGCACTAAATATTTAGGAAAATCTTTTGATATTCATGGTGGAGGAATGGATTTAAAATTTCCACACCACGAGTGTGAAATTGCTCAATCGGTTGGTAGTGGCAATGAGCATCCTGTTAAATATTGGATGCACGGAAATATGCTTACTGTAAATGGAACCAAAATGAGTAAATCACTCGGAAATTCATTTTTACCCTTAGAGTTAATAACCGGAAGTCACCCTTTGTTAGAAAAAGGATATTCACCAATGGTGGTTAGGTTCTTCTTTTTACAAGCCAATTATAGAAGTACGGTAGATTTTTCTAATGAAGCACTTCAAGCAGCAGAAAAAGGATTTAATAGATTAATGAACGCTATTGAAACACTTGAAAATATTGAAGTTTCACCAAACTCAACTGTACAGGTGGAGGATCTTGTTAAAAAGGCCAATGAAAGCATGAACGATGATTTTAATACACCTGTTGCTATTGCCAATTTATTTGACGGGGTAAAAATCATCAATAATCTGAAAGCGGCTAAAGAAAAAATTACAGCAGCTGACTTAGAAAAACTAAAACAACTTTATCATCAATATATTTTTGATATTTTCGGTTTGCAAAAAGAAGAAAATGCAACATCCGATAACTACTTAAATGACATGATGAATTTAATTATCGATATAAGAAAAGAAGCCAAAGCATCTAAAAATTACGCTATGGCAGATTTGATTAGAGATGAGTTAAAAAAATTAAATATACAAATTCAAGATACAAAAGATGGTGCTACCTGGACATTGGAAAAATAACCTATTTCTATTATTGTTATTGACCTTTTCTTTTTTTGCGTGTGAAGATGACACTAAAAAAAACACTCAAAAAGCAGAAAAACAACAACCGATAAAAACCACATTTATTCCCCTTGAAAAACCGGAATTTAACGAAGATTCTGCTTATTTATATGTTCAACAACAAGTAGATTTTGGGCCACGATTTCCTAACAATGATGCTCACGGGAAATGTGCTAATTTCTTAAAAAATAAATTGGCTTCTTTCGGTTTTTCTACCCAAATTCAAGAGGGAAAAGCTACCACTTTTAATAACAAAAACATTACCATCAAAAACATTATAGGCACTTACAACCCTAGTGCAGCAAAAAGAATTTTGTTATTTGCTCATTGGGATACCCGACCGTTTGCCGACCATGATGATAAAAATAAAACAAAACCCATTTTAGGAGCTAATGATGGAGCAAGTGGGGTGGGGGTTCTATTAGAAGTAGCACGACAAATCAACATAAAGCAACCGGAAATAGGTATAGACATTATCTTTTTTGATGCTGAAGATTATGGACAACCCTCCAGCTTAATGTCTCCTTCATCAGCAGAAACCTGGTGTTTAGGTTCTCAATATTGGGCAAGAAACCCTCATATTCCGGGATATAGAGCGGATTTTGGAATATTATTAGATATGGTAGGAAATACCAACCCACAATTTACCAAAGAAAGTATTTCCATGCGTTATGCTCCAAATATTGTAAGAAAAGTTTGGGATGTTGCTAAACGACTAGGACATCAACATGTTTTTGTAGATAAAGAAACCTTTTTTGTTGGAACGGACGATCATCAATTTGTAAATGAAATTGCTAACATTCCAAGTATAGATATTATTCACTATGAAGAAACTACCGGAGCTTTCCACCACTCATGGCACACTCACGATGACAATATGGAAATTATTGATAAACAAACACTCAATATTGTTGGCGAAACAATTTTAGCAGTAATTTACAACGAAAAATAAAAAAATTGCTTACACACTTGTATTTATCAAAATAATTTTTACATTTGTACCCTATTTTAGCGAATAGGAAACTAAAAATCAATCAATAACCAAAAACAATTAATTAAAATGAAAAAAGTATTAGCATTATTAATGGTTGCAGGTATGTTCTCTCTAGTAGCATGCGGACCATCAGAAGAAGAAAAAGCAGCAGCTGAAGCAGAAGCTCAAAAAATCGCTGACGATTTAATGAAAGGCTTAGAAGAAGCTATCGAAGAAGAGCCAACTGCTGAAGTTGAAGAAGAAGCTCCTGCTGATTCTACTGAAGCTCCAGCTGAAGAAGAAGCTCCAGCTGAAGAAACTGCTGAATAAGCATCGAATTAAGATTTAATCTTATAAATGAAGACTGTCGTTCAAAACGACAGTCTTTTTTTATGCTATTTTTCTAATATGGGACAAAAAAATAAATTAGCTAAGTGGGCAGACAACTTAACTTTTGGTAATGTTTACCAACCCAAAACCTCAGAAGTATTAAATACTAATTACCACTTGAAAGGTAAATGGAATACAGCTGTTTTTAAAAATAACCACCCTATTGTTTTAGAGTTAGGCTGTGGTAAAGGAGAATATTCTGTCGGTTTAGCAAAAGAATTTCCTGAAAAAAATTTTATAGGGTTAGACATTAAAGGCAATAGAATATGGAAAGGAGCTAAAGAAGCTTTTGAAAGCAGCATGAAAAACGTTGTTTTTGTTAGAACTCGTATAGATTTTATTACTTCTATTTTTGAAGAAAATGAAGTAGATGAAATTTGGATTACCTTTCCAGACCCCCAACCTAAAGACCGTCAAGAGAGAAAACGATTAACCTCTCCTTTATTTACAGAACGGTATAAAAAAATATTAAAACCCAATGGCATTATTCACCTGAAAACAGATCATGAAGGTTTTTTTAAATATACCTTACAAGAAATTAAGGACAACAATTACCACCTGTTAGAGCATACATTTAATCTCTATGCCGAAAAAATAGCAGACTTAGATGAAAAGACTCAACGAATCCTCTCCATTAAAACCTTTTACGAAAACTTATTTTCACAAAAAGGACATCATATTCACTACCTTAAATTTCAATTTAAGAAGCCATAAAAAAGCGTAATTTTACTTTTCATTCATTTAAAGTTTAAATTTAGTATGTTAAAATACATTAGTTGGATAGCAGCAGTCATGATTTTAATGGCTTGCAACGACAATAAAATTGAAAAAACAGAAGAAACTTTTAAGGATAACACACCAAAAGTAGTTGGTATTTATTCCATTAACGATAATAATAAGGAAGAAAAAACAGCAGAAAAGGTGTTTTTTCCTACCGGTGAATTGCGTATGCAAGGACCTATAAAAAATAATCTTCGTGAGGGAATTTGGAAATCGTATTTTAAAAACGGCAACATTCAGAGTGAAGGAGTATTTGAAAATGGATTAAGAAACGGAGTTGCTGTGGTTTATCACGAAAACGGTAACAAACTTTACGAAGGATTTTATACCCAAGGGCAAAAATCCGGTAATTGGAAGTTTTATGGGAAAGACGGAACACTTTTAAAAGAACAGAATTTTGATTAATAAAATATACCATTGATACCAAAGGAAACCATAGATGAAATATTTAATGCATGTGTTATTGAAGACGTGGTGGGCGACTTTGTTACCCTTAAAAAAAGAGGAGCCAATTATTTAGGCAATTGTCCTTTTCACAACGAAAAAACCCCCTCATTTACGGTTTCTCCTGCCAAGGGAATTTATAAATGTTTTGGATGCGGTAAAGCCGGGAATGCTGTTAACTTCATCATGGAACACGAGCATTATACCTATCCCGAAGCGTTGAAGTACCTTGCCGATAAGTATCAAATTGAAGTAGAAGAAGAAGAGCAAAGCGATGCTCAAATTGAAGCTGCTAACGAAAAAGAAAGTCTTTACATTGTTAGCAACTTTGCTGCTAAATATTTTGTTGACCAACTCTTAAATACCGACAAAGGAAAAGCCATTGGGTTAAGTTATTTTGAAGAAAGAGGCTTTACCCCGGCAACCATAGAAAAATTTCAACTAGGATATAGCCCTGATGAGTGGACAGCCTTTACCGATGAAGCTTTAAATTCGGGTTACGACCTTAAATATTTGGAAAAATCGGGGCTAACCATTGTAAAAGAAAACAAAAAATTCGACCGATTTAAAGGAAGAGTAATGTTCCCTATCCACAATTTATCAGGAAGAGTGTTAGGTTTTGGGGGTAGAATCCTTATCAACGATAAAAAAGCCGCTAAATACATCAATTCTCCCGAATCGGAAATTTATGACAAAAGCAACGTACTATATGGTATCTACTTCGCCAAAAAAAGCATGGTTCAGGAAGATAATTGTTTTTTGGTGGAAGGCTATACCGATGTAATTTCCCTATCACAGGCAGGTGTAGAAAATGTGGTAGCGTCTTCCGGTACTTCTCTTACTGAGGGACAGATTAGATTGATTAGCCGCTACACAAAGAATATTACTATTCTTTATGATGGTGATGTTGCCGGAATAAAAGCTTCGTTTAGGGGAATTGATATGATTTTGCAGGAAGGCATGAATGTAAAGGTGGTACTTTTTCCTGATGGTGAAGACCCGGATTCGTTTGCAAAAAAATCGTCCACAGAAGAATTAAAAGATTATATTGGAGAAAAAGCACAGGATTTTATTCAGTTTAAAATTAGTGTTTTGCTGGAAGAATCAGGGAAAGACCCTATTAAAAGAGCGGAACTAATTAAAGACATTGTAAGCAGTATAGCGTTAATTCCCGACCAAATTAAAAGAGCGGTTTATACCAAAGAATGTAGTGTTTTATTAGAAATTTCCGAGCAAGCGTTAATCAATGAAATCAATAAAATTCTTCGTAAAAAGCTGTCCAAAACTTCATCAACAGAACAAGATGTAATTACAGCAACCGACTTTCAAACCTATTCTACTCCGGAAAAAAAAGCAGCTTCCAATACTGATTTACTAAACTGGGAAAAAGAAATTATTCGCTTGTTAATCAATTATGCAGAAAATAATATTAAAGTAAAAGTAAAGCAAGGAGAACAAGAGGAAACCAGAGAGATTCCTGTAGTTACGTATATTTTACATGCTCTTTTGGGAGATGAAATTGAATTTACTACTCCGGCATATCAAGAAATTTTTATGCTGTACAATACGTATTTAAAAGACGATAAAATATTGCCTCAACAAGCATTAATTCAGCATGAAAACGATATAATAAAAAATATTGCCATAGATGTTTTATCAACAAAGTATGAATTAAACGATTGGAGCAAACACAACATTGTCGTCAGTACAGAGAATGAACAATTGCAGTTAGCAGTCATAAATTCGGTACATGCTTTTAAGCTTTCAAAGGTAAAACACCTTATTAAGCAAACACAAGAAAAACTAAAAAATGCTGATGAAACCGAGCAATTAGAAATTATTCAACAAATTATGCGTTTAGAGCAAATAAAAGCTCAACTATCAAACAAATTAGGAATAGTAATTTTAGAGTAAATAGTTATCCTTATTGGAAAAAATGCTGATTATTTGCATTTTCATGATGAGAAAAATGGATTCAAACTTTGAGTGAAATTTCTACTACGATGAGTTATTAAATGGAATTTCTACCCTAAGTATTTTTACTTAACCCAACTACGTAAATATACGTAACCCCTTGTTTTTCAATAAAAAACTTTTGGTTTTATAGTTTTTTTTGTTTTACCTTAGCTATCTCATTCTAAAATAAATAGCTTAT
>DATGOR010000192.1:0-4474 GCA_035305805.1 Vicingaceae bacterium
GCAACCCAACTAAATAATTTACTTGGGTTGCAAATATTTAGTTAACAATTGGTGCAACTATCTCCTTCTTCTTTTACTCCTAATTTGGCAAGAATTTTATCCATTAAACACCATTGTGTAAATGAGGACTGTAACAAATTAACACCTACAAATGCAGTAAACCACAACCAATTGATGTTTACATATACTGCTAATAGTATGCTTATTAAAACAAATGTTCCGGCTATTCCTCTTACTACTCTATTGATCATAATTTTAAATTTTAATTGGTTTATATTAATTCTTGTTTTTAAACCTTCAGGGTTTTGTTTTTCTGACTCTCCCCCAAGTTATCTTGCGATAACTTCTCCCCCTCTCTTCAAAGAGAGGGGGCAAGGGGGAGTGTTGCTACTTGTTTATCATTTTTTTTCGATGACCTTCAGCCATCGCTATTAAATTACGCTCCGTTGGAGCTTAACTAATTTATAAATAACAACTATGTAGCAGGCTCTAAATAAATTTTTCTATCGCAATCACTGCAGCTCTAATCGGGTTAAAATTTTCCGTATTGGCATTAAATGCTTGCACTTTTTCTAACAATTGATTTACTTTTTCCTCTTCAGAAAAAGAGAAAAACAATAAGGATTCATTTCCTCCTGGCTGACTCGGAAACCAGCTATGAGCTGCAATTAATGATGATATATTTTTATATCCATCAATTTCTGAACTGCTAAAAGCTTCAATTCCTGATGCTTTAAACAACTTTAACACTTCTTGCTGATGTGCTGCGATGGCGGTTACTATTAGTAATTTCATATTTTTAAGTTTATAAGTTTAATTATTCCAACTCTCCCCTTGATTAACTTCGTTAATCTTTCCCCTCTCTTAAAAAGAGAGGGGTTAGGTAAGTTTATGCGTTTAATTCTTGATTATTATCTGTTTTATCTTCTTTTATTTTATCCTCTTCTGAGGGGTGGTTTTTTCTTTCTATCATGTAATACACCAATGGCACTACTAACAATGTGAGTACTGTTGAAGCTATTGTTCCTCCCATTAAAGAAATAGCTAATCCTTGAAAAATAGGGTCGAAAAGGATAACAAACGCTCCAATTACTACTGTTCCTGCTGTAAGCAAAATTGGAGTGGTTCTAATAGCTCCTGCTTCAATTACCGCTTGTTTCAGCGTAGCTCCTTCTTCCAATCTTAAATTAACAAAGTCTATCAGCAAAACGGAGTTCCGTACCATAATTCCCGCTAGGGCTATCATACCTATAAAAGATGTAGCAGTAAAAAATGCTCCCAACATCCAATGTCCTACCACAATACCAACCATCGACAACGGTATCGCTACCATCATTACCATTGGAGCTTTAAAGTTTTGAAACCATCCCACAATTAGTATATAGATAATGAATATTACCCCTAAAAAAGCCATTCCCAAATCTCTAAACACTTCCAAGGTAATTTGCCATTCTCCATCCCATTTTACCGTAAAATCGTCTTCATTTTCAGGTTGGTTCATGTACAATTCATTCATAGTATAACCTTCGGGCAATGGAATTTGCTTTAGTTTTTCGTCAATTCCTAAAATGGCATACACCGGACTTTCTAAAGCACCTGCCATATCTGCCAACACATAAACCACTCGTTTTTGATTTTTTCTGTAAATGCTTTTCGGCTGAATTTCTTCATTAACTTTAACTAAATCAGCCAACGGAAAGGTTTGCCCCATTTGGTTTGCTACTTGAATTTGAAGAATATCATTTACCGTAGATTTTTCTTTTTCGTCAAGAGCTAACACAATATCAACGGCTTTGGTAGCATTTTCATCATACAGCCTAGAAATCGATCTTTCGCTCATAACAGTGCCTAAACTGTGGGTGATTTGCTGTGTAGGTATGCCGTAAAGCATGGCTTTTTCCTTATCTACTTCAAAACTGAATTTTGTTTGATTAGCTTCTACCATCCAATCTACATCTACCACATCTTGCGTGTTGTTTAAAATGTTCATCACATTTTCAGCCACTTTTATTTGCTCATCATATTCAGGTCCATAAATTTCGGCTACGATGGTAGAGAGTACCGGAGGCCCTGGTGGAACTTCCACTACTTTTACATTGGCTCCGTATTTTTTAGCAATTTTTTGAATATCCGGACGGAGTAATTTAGCAATGTCGTGGCTTTGCTCACTTCTTTCGGTTTTATCTTTTAAATTTACCTGAATATCGGCCGTATTACTACCTCCTCGTAAATCATAATGACGCACCAATCCATTAAAGGTAATAGGAGCAGAAGTTCCAACATAACCTTGGTAATTCACTACTTCTGTTCTGGTAGCCAAATACTGCTGAATTTCTTGGGTTACTGCCAATGTTCTCTCTAAAGTGGTTCCTTCGGGCATATCTATCACCACTTGAAACTCATTTTTATTATCGAAAGGCAACATTTTTACCGCTACCGATTTGGTAAAAAACATAGCTATAGAGCCAAACAACAACAAAGTAGTTAATCCTAAAAAGAGGTAACGTTTTTTTCTGTTTTCAATTAACGGACGTTCAAACTTATCGTAAATCCTGTAAATAAGTGAATCTTCCATTCTTTTAGGGGCTTTCTTTTCTTCTGTTCCGGTTCTTTTCTCTTTTTCTCTTAAGAAAATATAACCCAAATACGGTGTAATGGTTAATGCTACAAAAAGAGATAAAATCATGGCAATAGAAGCTCCAATTGGCATCGGACTCATGTAAGGCCCCATTAATCCACTAACAAAAGCCATTGGTAAAACCGAAGCAATTACTGTAAAAGTGGCTAAAATGGTTGGATTACCTACTTCGTTTATGGCATAAATAGCAGCCTGACCAAAAGGCAAACGTTTCATCTTAAAATGTCGGTGCATGTTTTCGGCAATAATGATGGAATCATCTACCACAATACCTGTTACAAACACTAATGCAAATAATGTAATTCTGTTGAGGGTATAATCTAACAAGTAGTAACTTAATAAAGTAAGTGCAAAGGTAATTGGTACTGAAAGGAAAACTACTAAACCTCCTCTCCAACCCATTGCTAACATTACCACAATGGTTACCGCTACAATGGCACCAATTAAGTGCAACAACAATTCTGATACTTTATGAGAAGCTGTTTCTCCGTAGTTTCTGGTAATTTCTACTTTTACCTCATCAGGAATTAAGGTTTTTTGCAAATGATCTACTTTGTCCAAAATCTTATTGGAAATTTTCATGGCATCAGCACCTTTTCGTTTGGCAACAGAAATGGTTACCGCACCGTACTCCGAAGGATGAGTTTCTTTTTTATCGCTAGCACTTCCGTAACCAAATGTTACATAAGCATTGGGAATTTCAGGTCCGTCAGCAATGGTAGCAATTTGTTTTAAATATACCGGAAAATTATTGTGCATACCAACTACCAACTGTTCCACATCTTGAATCGTTTTTAAGAAAGTTCCTGATGAAACTAAAAATTCAGTATCGTTTTTATTAAATTTTCCGGAAGACATTTGCTGATTAGCAGCTGTAATTTGCTGAGCAACTGACAACACATCCAAGCCTAATTGAGCCATTTTATCTTTATCCAACACCACTCTTAATTGGCGGTTTCTTCCTCCTATTACTTTGGTAATAGAAACATCGTTTACTTTTTCAATTTCGTTGGTTAACTCATTGGCTAATTGCTTCAATCTAAAATCATCATAATTCTCACTCCAAAGCGTTAATGCCAACATTGGTACATCATCTATTGCTCTCGTTTTAATTAATGGCATGGTTACTCCTTCCGGCAGCTTATCCATGTTTTTGTTGATTTCGTTGTACAGTTTTACAATAGATCGTTCTATATCTTCTCCCACAAAAAACTGCACGATAATCATTCCTTGTTCATTCATAGAAGTAGAATAAACATACTCCACCCCTTTAATGTTAGATATAATTTTTTCGAGTGGTTGAGCCACTCTCGATTCAACTTCTTTTGGTGATGCTCCGGGATATCCCACAAAAATATCTGCCATAGGCACGTCAATTTGAGGTTCTTCCTCTCTTGGTATTAAAAACGAGCTATAAACACCTATTACCATAAATACTATCATAAGCAAAACGGTAAGTTTCGATTGTATAAAAAGTTTGGCGATTTTGCCTGCTATTCCTTCTTTCATTGTCTTTGGTTTTTTAGACCTTCAAGGTTTTTATTTGTTTATGTTGCTAAACCTTGAAGGTTTGTTTTTTTATTCGATGACCTTTCAGTCATTGCTATTAAATTACGCTCCGTTGGAGCTTTTTTATATTCACTTTTTCCAACTCACCCCCAAGCTATCTTGTGATAACTTCTCCCCCTCTCTTTGAAGAGAGGGGGTAAGCGGAAGAATTATTTTACAGAAACTTTTGCTCCATTAAATATTTTTCCTTGGTGAGATACAATATACTGTTCATCATTACTAATTCCGGAAAGCACTTCCATATTTTCACCTACTTGCCTTCCCAGT